>CAMCYT010000152.1 GCA_945885485.1 Prosthecobacter debontii | reverse complement strand
CGGGGATGGATCTGATCGAAGCCGCATCCAAACTTTCCTCTCCGCCGACCATTCTGATGATGACCGCCTACGGGTCAGTCGATACCGCGGTCGAAGCGATGCGACGCGGAGCGTTTCATTTTGTCACCAAGCCTCTGATTTTAGATGAGGTCGAAATGTTGCTCAAACGCGCCCTCCGCACCCGCAACTTAGAAACCGAAAACGTCCAACTCACCCAACAGGTCAAAAAAGGCAGCAGCCTTTCGCGCATCATCGGGAAGTCTCCGGAAATCAAACGCGTCATCGATCTCATCGAACAAGTCGCGCCGACCCGTGCCACGGTTCTCATCGAAGGTGAATCTGGAACCGGAAAAGAAATCGTCGCCCACACGATCCACTACCTCTCCGGCCGACCCGCCTCAAAAATCGTCGTGGTCAACTGCGCCGCTCTTTCTCCGCAGCTTCTCGAGTCCGAACTTTTCGGTCACGAAAAAGGAGCGTTCACCGGAGCCTCGCAAAAACGAATCGGTCGCCTCGAACAAGCCGATGGCGGAACATTATTTCTCGATGAAATCGGCGAGATCGATCCCGCCACTCAGGTCAAACTCCTACGTGCCCTTTCAGAACGCACAATCGAACGCGTCGGATCCAACTCCCCGATCAAAGTCGATGTCCGCGTGATCACCGCGACCAATAAAAACCTCCGCCAAATGGTCGATGCCGGGAAATTCCGCGAAGATCTGTATTTCCGCTTGAACGTGGTTTCCATTCAGATGCCAACCCTGCGTGAGCGGCCCGAGGACATCGTTTTATTGACCAATACTTTCCTTAAAGAGTTCGCTGAAGAAAGCCAACGACCGTTCAAAACGCTAACGGATCAAGCTTTGCATCTGCTCATTTCCTATCCGTGGCCAGGAAATGTCCGCGAGCTCCGCACCGCGATCGAGCATGGGGTTGTGATGTCGAACGATGCCAAAATCGACATCAGGCACCTCCCCGCTTTCCTAAACCAGAGCCCGCCGCTACTCCAAGAAAACAACCCAATTATCCAAAACAACCTTGCTGCCCCTACCTATTTCAACTTGCATCTCCTCGAAACTGCGGCGATCAGAGGAGCTCTAGCTCAGACCCAAGACAACCGCTCCCGAGCGGCCGAACTCCTCGGAATCAGTCGTCGCACCCTTCAACGGAAAATCAAAGAACTAGACATCTAAGATTTTCAGCCGATCCAACCTAAACTTCAACATCAACAAAATGAACCTTTCCGCTTCCCCTTTAGAATCAGGACCTTTGCTCAGACGCAGTTTATTTCTAGTCATCCTCGTCATGCTCGCTCTCGGAAATTTGTTTATCTTATTCCGTGGGCTGAACTCCCCGCACGCCATGGATCAGGCACAGATCGCTCGAGAAATCGCACGTGGCAACGGCTTCACCACCAAATTCATTCGTCCGCTGGATTATCTGAAAAATACGGAATATCAACAAAGCGTCATACCCTATACTGGCTATCATGATACTTATCACTCACCGCTAAATCCATTACTGAACGCTGTGATTTTTAAAATGATCGGTGCAGACAATTTCGTGCGCTGGGAAATGTCGAGTAAAGAAATCGTTTTTCCATTGGATCGCGTTGTCGCTGCGATCTCTACCGTATGCTTCCTCCTCTCCATCGGTGTTACATACTTGCTAATAGTCCGAATTTTTGACCCGAAGATTGCAGGAGTTACTGCGGTACTGATGTTGTTTTGTGAAACGTTTTGGAACTACTCGCTCAGTGGCTTACCTCAAATGTTTATGCTCCTACTGTTCACTTGCGGCATCTATTTTGCCTACCGAGCAATTGAAGATTCTAGCGAAGGACGCACCCCGTTGAGCTCCGCGATTATTGCTGGGGTATTTTTCACTCTACTCAGTATGACGCATTATCTAACCATTTGGATTGCACTGGGTTATATCATTTTTGCCGCCATCGCCTTCCGTCCACGTGGCGTGGTGGGCATCACTATTCTCGTCACTTTGATTATTCCTTCGGTATTTGTGATGCTGCGTAACTACGACATTTCAGGAACACCCTTCGGCACTGCATTTTACAACCTCTACAACGGCATCGGCAGCGGCAATGAAAACTTCGCCCTACGTAGCTCCGTCCCACCAGATCTCATCAACCGTGGTTTCTTCTTAACTATCCTGAGATCCATCCTAGTTCAAACCACCGATATCATCCCCTTCCTCGGAGGCATCGTAGTCGCTCCCTTATTTTTCCTCTCCTTGCTTCATTCGTTCAAAACCCCATCCATCGCCACCTTCCGCTGGGCACTGCTTTGCATGTTCGGCATTTCTGCACTTGGCCTCGCATTTTTCGGAGTTAGCTCTGAAAATCTTG
Organism: Prosthecobacter debontii; assembly: GCA_945885485.1. Classification (GTDB taxonomy): domain Bacteria; phylum Verrucomicrobiota; class Verrucomicrobiia; order Verrucomicrobiales; family Akkermansiaceae; genus Luteolibacter. The sequence continues at coordinate 3,939 of CAMCYT010000152.1, read as the reverse complement.
ACCCCAACCAAACTCACCTGCTCTTTGCTCCTGTGATGACTGCCTACGGTTTGGCATTTGTTTCCATCCTCTGGGTAAAATTGCCCATCGTCATAAACGCTCCCATAATCCGTAATTTACACCACGTAATCATCATCATCATCTGCGCCCTCCCCTTAATTCTCTCTCTTCCTCACAAAGTCCGTCTCGGCCTCTACCGCAAAGACATCGGTGGCCTCCCTAATTGGCCACCCTACTATGCCCCTGTACATAACCTGGGCCTGAATAAACTTCTCAACGATTCGCAAATCTGTGTCACAGATCAACCTTGGGCCACCGCATGGTATGCCGACCGCATCTCGATTTGGTTACCGACCACTGCTAAAGATTTCATCAAATATCAAATGATTGCAGATGATCTCGATACCCCTATCGCAGGCATCCTAATCTCCCCTTCCTCTCACGGTTCAGACAACATTGCCAAGGTTGTCATTGAATACAAAGATTTCTCTTCTCTTATCCTCGAAGGTCAAGTTCTCAGCGCCACCGACAATGAAACCCTTTCCATTACCAAAGAAGACTCGAAAATCAAAGAAATCATGGTCCGCTACCCCTATCGATACCCGCTGATATTGAAGGAGATGATCTATTACTCGGATCGCGACCTCAAAAATCCAGAAGAGAAAAATTAACCCAAATTCTCCAGACATGCCCGCACGTAAAAAACTCCCTGAAAATGACGATTCCCTGAGCTTCGAAGAAGCCCTCTCCAATATTGAAGAAATCGTCGATTCCATGGAAAGCGAGCAACTCCCGCTCGAAGATCTCGTTACCCAATACGAAAAAGGATCCGTGCTTCTCAAACACTGCGAAAGCGTTCTATCATCCGCCCGCAAGAGAATCGAACTAATCACCCTTGCAAATCGCGAGGATAACAGGCAGGAAACAGCTCAAAATTCCCCATCAAGCACTCCGCCGGAAAATGACGGAGCTTCCGACGAACCTAATGACATCCGCCTCTTCTGAATCACCTAGCCATCCTCAACTCGGACCGATCCTCAAATCGATCCAATCACCCGCGGATGTAAAAATACTTTCCGACGAACAACTCGTCACTCTCAGCGAAGAAATACGCAGTGCACTCATCAACTGCCTTTCCGTCACCGGCGGTCACCTCGGCCCCAACCTCGGCGTCGTCGAACTCTGCGTTGCGATGCACAAGGTTTTCTCCACACCAAAAGATAAATTCGTCTTCGACGTCTCCCACCAAGGATACGTTCATAAAATGCTAACAGGTCGCGCATCGAAAATTGATACGATCCGCACATACAAAGGCCTGAATGGATTCTTATTACGTACCGAATCCGAACACGATTCCTATGGTGCGGGACACGCCGGAACCTGCCTTTCAGCAGCTCTGGGCATGGCCGCTGCACGCGATCTCTCCGGAGCAGACAATCACGTCGTAGCCGTCGCTGGCGATGCCGCATTCACTTGCGGTCCAACTCTCGAAGCTCTCAACAACATTTCCGAGACCACAAAAAAATTCATCGTGGTACTCAACGATAACGAATGGTCCATCGATAAAAACGTCGGTGCCATCGCCCGCTATTTTAACGCTCTGCAAACCCACGCCACCTACTCCGCCGTGAGAACCACTGCGGCAGACTTCGTCGAACGCGTCCTCGGAAAGGCTGTTAGAAAAATTGCGCACCGCGTTGAAGAAGGTGCAAAAAACCTCATTTTTCCCAACGTCCTTTTTGAGAAATTCGGCCTCCGCTACTTTGGCCCCATCGATGGTCACAACATCCCCTTGTTGGTCAAAACATTCGAGCACCTCAAAACGCTAACAGAACCCGTCATCCTTCACATCATCACAGAAAAAGGCCGTGGTTATCAGCCAGCCCTTGATAACCCTGGGAAATTCCATGGCCTCGGCGCATACAAAATTGAAGACGGCTCCACCGATACCGTCTCGACTCCCACCTGCTCGGAAATCTTCGGCCAGACGGTAACGAACCTCGCCATCGATGATCCAAAAATCGTCGCCATCACCGCAGCCATGCCGGGCGGAACGAAACTCGATATTTTCAAAAAAACCTTACCCGATCGCTACTTCGATGTCGGCATCGCCGAGGAACATGCTGCGCTCTTCGCCGCAGGACTCGCGACCGAAGGCATCCGCCCATTTCTTGCGATCTACTCCACCTTCATGCAGCGCGCTTATGACATGATTATTCATGACATTGCCCTGCAAAATCTGCCGGTGCGCATGTGCATGGATCGCGGTGGCCTCTCCGGTGATGACGGGCCAACCCATCACGGCCTCTTCGATATCGGCTACCTACGTCACATTCCTAACATCATTCACATGCAGCCAAAGGACGAACCTGAGTTCGTAGCCATGCTAAAATGGATGGCTGCCTATGATCTAGGACCAACAGCCATCCGCTACCCGCGCGGTGTGATCCGTGGCACACCTCTCGACCAACCCATTTCACCCATCGAACTTGGTAAAGGCGAACTCATCCAAGAAGGAACCGATGTCGCACTCATCGGCCTCGGCACGTTCTTCGATCTGGCCGTCCAAACCAAAGACCTTCTGGAAAAACAAGGTTACTCCGTTTCCCTCGTAAACCCACGTTTCATCAAACCGCTTGATGTATCACTACTCGAAAAAGTCGCCAAAAACGCCAAAGTTGTGTGCACCTTTGAAGACCACGTGCTCATGAACGGCTTCGGAGCTGCCTGCATCGAGCATCTCCACGACGCAGGTATTTCAACCAAAGTCGAGCGAATCGGTTGGCCAGACGCATTTATCGAACACGGCAAACCAGAGATTCTCTTGAAACTCCACCACATTAGCCCTCAAGTAGCTCTCGACAAAATTCTTCCTCACATCAAGAATCAGAAGTAATCTCATTCGATGTTAAGTAGCGATTATTAACTCTCACTGATATACTCATGGAACTCGATCTCATCAACGCTCCCTTCGATTTGAAGTTCATCAAACCTGGTGAACTCCAAGAAATCCTCGAGGATCCATTCGGGATTCGTTTCCTTCCCGATAACGATCGAGATGACGGCGCTTCCCGATTTTATGCTTTAGGTCGCACCGTAACAGATCGACATCTTTTCATCGGTTTCTCCACAGATGGTAAAGTCGCGCGTGTCGTTACAGCACGTGAAATGAGCGAACCAGAGCGCCGGTTTTACGACCGCAACTACAACGAAACCCGCTAATAACATGAAAATCATTACTTCTTGGAACCAGCTTCCTAATTTCGAAGACAGCGCATCGGAAAATGCTTTTTGGCAAGACCACGAGCTTGATCCAAAACTCATGAGCAATTCTATCCACGAAGCCCATGTCCGTGAATCCACCACGATCACCCTGCGCTTTGATCCGCGCATGCTTTCACGTATCAAACGCATCGCGCGTTCACGCTACCTCAACTATCAGTCGATGATGAAACAATGGTTGGCCGAACGTCTCGAGGATGAGATGAAAAAGCCATAATCCTTTCATCAACTGCCTGAACCTTGAAACGCCTTCTCTCCATCTTCACAAAACCAAAGCCATGGCTTGGGCTCGTGATTTTATGGATGACCATACTCTGCATCGCATCGTCATTTTCCGTCGATTCCCCAAAAGAAGCGCCAAAAATCCCCCACTTCGATAAAATCACGCATTTCGGTTATTTCTTCGGCGGCGGCATCATCCTCACCACTTGGCTGCTAATCAAATACGGCTCCAAATCCTCACGCATCACGCGTATCTTTCTCCCAATATTATTTATCAGCATCTTCGGCGCCATCGACGAATACCGTCAAACCTTCACTCCCGGCCGATCGGGAAATGATTTCTTCGACTGGCTCGCCGATTTACTCGGTGGCTCGTTCGGAGTAATCATGGCAAATCACTTTCATCCCTTCCTTCTCAAATTCTCATCTCCCACG
>CAMCYT010000151.1 GCA_945885485.1 Prosthecobacter debontii | reverse complement strand
CCCTTCCTTGGAGAGGACGGAAAGCCTCTGCAGTTCATCGCGATCCGCACCGATATCAGTGAACGCAAGCAGGCCGAGGAGCGAATTAACAATCTCAACGCCGCTCTGGAAATCCGCGCCACAGCGCTGGAAGCGTCCAATAAGGAATTGGATTCATTCACCTATTCTGTCTCGCATGACCTGCGTGCGCCGCTCAGGGCAATCGATGGTTTCACTCACATGTTGATCAAAGATCACGCCGAACACATTAACGACGAGGGACGCCGCAAGCTCAACGTGATCCGCAACGAGGCCCATCGGATGCAGCTGCTCATCGACGACTTGCTCGCCTTTTCCCGCCTCGGCCGACAACCGATCAACTCCATACCGATCGATATGGAAATCATGGCTCAGGAAGTCTTCGACGAACTGTCATCCCACCATCCAGAGCGTAAGCTGCGGCTCCATCTGCAAAAGCTTCCGCCTGCTCTTGGATCGGATCCACTCATCCGGCAAGTTTGGGTCAATCTCATCAGCAACGCCATCAAGTTTACGCGCGACCGCGAGGTCGGCGAGATCGAGATCGGAGCGCAGCCCCGTGACGATGGCAGCCAAACTTATTCGATCAAAGACAACGGTGTGGGCTTTGATATGCGCCATGCCAACAAACTATTCGGGGTCTTCCAGCGCTTGCACAGCCAAGAGGAATTTTCAGGCACGGGCGTGGGATTAGCACTCGTGCAGCGCATCATTATTCGCCACGGCGGCCTCGTCTGGGCGGATGCAAAAATCGATCATGGAGCCACATTTTATTTTACCCTACCAACTCTACCAAAATGAACACACCACTGGAAGTCCTGCTCATCGAGGACAATCCGCATGACGCGGAACTCGCGATCCGTGCCCTCACAGAATTGAATCTAGCGGATCATCTGATTCATCTCATCGACGGACAGGAAGCGCTCGATTTTCTATTCGGCACCGGTGCCTACGAGGGGCGCGACGTAAATCAGCTACCCAAGGTCATACTGCTCGACCTAAAACTACCGAAGGTTAACGGGATCGAAGTCCTTCGTGAGCTTAGGGCAAATGAGCGCATGAAATGCATTCCGGTCGTGATCTTAACCTCTTCCCGCGAGGAACGGGATATCAGTGAAGCCTACCACCTCGGTGCTAACAGCTATGTCGTGAAACCGATGAATTTCCAGTCCTATCTGGATGTGATCGGCAACATGGGAAGCTATTGGCTGAAAATAAATTTATATCCAAACGTCTAAAACCCAATCCTATGTCGACTCTTCAAAAAAAACTCCGTATTATCTCTCTCGAAGACTCCCCCCTTGATGCCGAACTTATCCTTAACACACTCCAGGAGGACGGACTCGTTTTAGCCTGGACCCGCGTGGACAACCGCGTGGATTACGAGCTCGCGATCCATAATTTCCAACCGGATCTTATCTTAGCAGATTACAAACTGCCGAACTTCAATGGTGCGCAGGCACTTGAAATAGCCAAAATCCTCTGTCCAGATATTCCGGTCATCGTTATTTCCGGAGTCGTAGGCGAGGAAACCGCAGTGGAATTACTCAAGAACGGGGCGACCGATTTCATACTCAAAGACCGCCTCGGGCGTTTGGTACCCGCCGTCCACCGAGCGATAATGGAAGTAGAATCCCGGAATGCCCGCCGCCAAGCCGAGGCAGATTTACACGAACTCAATGGACAACTCGAGCATCGCGTTGTGGAACGCACCAACGAATTGCAGGCTAAAAACGCCATCATGGAAGAGGATTTGGAAATGGCGCGCGAACTCCAGATGGCGTTCCTACCCTCTCATTTCCCGACTTTCCCGCGTGGTGCTCCGGAGGCAGAGAGCGCGGTGAAGTTTAGCAGCTTTTTCCATCCGACCAGTTTGGTCAGTGGCGATTTTTATAATGTTATACGCATTTCGGATAGCTCCGTGGGCATCTTTGTCTGCGATGTGATGGGGCACGGCGTGCGAGCTGCACTGGTAACCGCAATCATGCGAGCCCTAGAAGAACAACTTGACGATATAGCGAACGATCCCGGCGCGCTACTCACTCAAATGAACCATCATCTGCGCGTCATTTTGCAGCAACTTGAGAACACGGTATTCGCAACCGCCTGCTATATCACACTGGATGTCACCACCGGCCGCCTCTCATATGCTAATGCGGGCCACCCAGATCCACTCCTCGTGCGCAAAGCCACTGGGAAGATCGAGATGATAGGGATAGGACAAAAACACGGCCCAGCAATCGGCTTGGTCAAAAATATCTCCTATGATACTCACGATCTCAAATTGCAGGCAGGTGACCGAGTCCTACTTTTCACCGACGGTCTCTTCGAGGTCGAGAACGCACAGGAAGAATCCTTCGGCAAATCCCGACTGCGGGATGCGATCCGGCGGTGCGCTAGACTACCCTTAAATAAAATGGTTCAGGACGTTTCCCGCGAGATCGAAGACTTTGCTAAAGATCAAGCATTCACCGATGATGTCTGCCTCGTTGGTATGGAACTCTCAAGACTGGAACCAAACATCGCACCTATTTCCCACCACCGATTGCTTATTTCAGGTGAACCTCTTTATAAACGCGGACGCGTAACCTGCTAAACGCACCTCAGAACAACTCTTTCAACTCATTACCTTGGCTTTTTGAGATCAACGTATAAGCATAATTTTCATTCGCCCAGCATGCCTGCGCCCATTTACCGGATTGACTGATATTGGGTTCCTCAACCGTCGGTAAAACCCCATCCACATCATCTCGGCGGAAAATGATCAAGTGCACGATCCCATCTTTTTCACCGAAAGAGATTAGCGAACCTTTCTTTTCTCCCACCATGATTTCACGGCAGCCCAGTCCTTTCATTCCCTCCAGACCTTTTGGAAATTTCATCCCTCCACATGGCAACTCTTTACCCCTTAAATAAGAAACCAACTCATGTTGATCCGTGTCTTTTTTCTCTAACGAAAAACCGGGTGTCTGATAAAGACCAACAAAACTCGCCTGAACCGCATCCACTGTGATGCGATTTTTCGATGCACCTATGAGGTTTTCATTTTTTGGTTGATCCATCAAAAACACGAACGCCAGAACCACACCCGCTGCGGCAGCCACAGGCATTCCGTAGCGCATCCATGATTTCGGCTGCATCTCCACAATTTTCGTGCGCTCCATCGATTCCAAAATCCGCGCTCTGAGCTCCGTAGGAACTTTCACACTCGCCAGCCCAGCAACCATCGCCCGGTCATTCTCCAGCTCCACTTTCGGGTAACCCGATCCGCTCTGAACCATCGCCAGCAACACGCTTTCACGCAATCCTTGCGGTAGAGCGACCCGCGCCAAACATTCCGCAAACTCTGCGTCGAATGCGCGCTCTTTGACCAACCACTCTCCGAGTTCACGATCTTTCGTCGCAAGCTGCAAAGCTTCCGCGAAATCATCGTCACACACATCCGCGCCATCCGGGCGGAAACTCTGGAGCACAAATTTTGCCCGTTCTTTATCCATGATGTTTTTTGAAAATTTCTGGGTTCACATCGATTAAATTCTTAGGTGCACTCGATGGCTCGGAAGTCATCCGTTTTCTCAATAAATCTTTCCCGCGCGACAACCGTGACATCACAGTCCCAATCGGCACGTCCAAAATCTCAGCGATTTCTTTGTAACTATGTTGCTGAAGATAAAACAACGCCAGCGGCGCGCGATACATCTCCTCCATCTCTCCCAACAACTCCACCACCCGCTGACCATCCAGCTGCCGATCCGCCTGCTCATCATTTCCACTCACCTCTTGGCCGATGTTCTCATCCAGCGGCTCGTCCGAATATCTCGCCTGCTTTCTCCTCTGTCCTAAAAACTCTCGGTGCAGCGTCGTGAACAACCAGGTCTTCGCCTTACTCCTGTCCCGCAACTGCTCGTTCTTCGCTGCCCAAATACAGAACGTTTCCTGCACCAAATCCGCCGCATGATCCGGACTACGCGTCAGGGAATACCCGAAGCGATACAGCGCCTCGTAATGGGCATCCACCAGATCTGCAAACTCACTCATGCTTTCTTCTACGAGGAAATTTATCCTTATGCTATTCCGAAAATCTGCTTTCATGATGAAAATAAATCCCACCCCCAGACGTAGCGACTCTTTGACCCCTATTTTTATGCGCCACCTCATCCTTGTAATTTTTGCCCTCGCGACCCCCCTCCACGCCCAATTTGTCTTCTCCGAGAAAGACCAGTCCATCGAACTTCACGACGGCAAAAACCTCGTCACCGCCTTCCGAACCGACTACCGTTTACCCTACCTCTACCCCGTCTACTCCCCCTCAGGCGCCAACGTCGTTCGCAACTGGCCTATGAAAACTGACGTCCCCGGCGAGGAACAAGACCATCCCCACCACCGCGGCATCTGGCTCGCTCACGGCTCAGTGAATGGCCACGATTTCTGGACGGACCGTGGAAAACAAGATCCAGCCATTCGCCTCAACTCCATCACCCAGAAACAAATCGTAAACAACATCGCCCAACTCGTCGCCGACCTAACATGGGTCGCAAAAGAAACCGATCTCCTCAAAGAAACCCGTTCCTACGCGTTCTCGAAACCCAACGCTCAAACCCTCCGCATCGACATCCATTCCACCCTCACCGCCCTCGGGGATGAAGTTGTGTTCGGCGACACCAAAGAAGGCACCTTCGCCATCCGCACCGACCGCACCCTCCGCGTCAAAGGTCCGACTGCAAAATCCACTCTAACAAATTCCGAAGGAAAAACCAATCTCGACGCCTGGGGCAAACGCGCGAATTGGGCAGCTTACACAGGACCCGATGAACTCGGTAAACCCACCGTGGTCGCCATCATCGATCACCCGAATTCCTTCCACAGCCCCACCCATTGGCACGCGCGTGATTACGGACTCCTTGCTGCAAACCCATTTGGCATCCACGATTTCGAAAAGACGAAGGATAAGTCTCTTGGAAACCATACCCTGAAAAAATCCGAATCCATATTACTCAGCTACACAGTGATCATCCACCAAGGCACTCTCGAAACCGCTAAACTTAAAGAAACCTTCAACTCCCTCAAAACACCATGAACCTCTCACGCCGCCACTTCCTCTCGACCTCCGCGCTCGCCGGAGCTTTCACTTACATCCCCTCCCTCGCCCGCGCCGCCTCGCCCAACGGTGACCTCCGCGTCTGTCTCATCGGCTTCAACGGTCGCGGCAAAGGTCTCGCCGGTGATTTGCTAAAATGCACAAAAGCAAAGCTCGTCGCCCTCTGCGATGTCGATTCGGCTGTGCTCGATTCCTACGCCGCCGAGCTCGAGAAAAAAGATATCAAAGTCATCAAGTTCAGCGATTTTCGCAAAGCCTGCGAATCTCCAGAAATCGATGCCGTAATCATCGCCACGCCAAACCACACCCACTCCCTCATCGCCACTACCGCCGCCGCGAATGGCAAACATGCCTATGTTGAAAAACCCGTTTCCCATAACGTCTGGGAAGGTCGTCAACTCGCTAACGCCGCAGTGAAATACAAAGTCATCATCCAACACGGCTTCCAACGTCGCTCCGAAACCGCATGGCACGAAGCATACGATTTCATCAAATCCGGTGCTATCGGTAAAGTCAAACTCGCCCGCGGCTTCTGCTACAAACCCCGCCCATCCATCGGCAAAGTTGCACAACCCAAACCCGCACCCGCAACCGTGAATTACGATCTCTGGTCCGGACCACGCGAGATAGCTCCCATCCATCGTGAAAAATTCCACTACGATTGGCACTGGCAGTTTGATTACGGCAACGGCGACCTCGGCAACCAAGGACCGCACCAACTCGATGTCTGCCGCATGTTTATCGGCGATCCGAAACTCCCCAGCTCCGTCGTCTCCGTCGGCGCGCGACTCGGCTACCAAGACGATGGCCAATGGGCCAACACCCAAATGTGCTATTTCGATTTTCCCGTCCCCATCATCTTCGAAGTGCGCGGCCTACCCACCAAACCTTACAAAGATCATCCCTTCGGAAACCTCATCGAATGCGAAGGCGGTTATCTATCCGGTGGCCATGGCCCGAAATGCGACGCCTTCGATAAAGACGGCAAAAAAATCCAATCCTTCGCTGGCTCAAAATCTCATATGCAGTCATTCGTCGATTCCTGTCACTCCGGAAAAATCGATGCAGGACACGGAGCCGAAAGCGGCCACCTCTCCTCCGCGCTCGCCCACCTCGGAAACATTTCATGGAAACTCGGTGCACCCACCCAGCCCGCCGCCATCCGCGAGGCACTTTCTAACAACATCAACTCCGACGC
>CAMCYT010000150.1 GCA_945885485.1 Prosthecobacter debontii | reverse complement strand
GAAGAATGAGGAAGAGATAAAAAAGGCCGAGGAGATGATCAAACTGGCGACTAATCGCGAAGAATTGGTCATGCCGGGAATGAAGATCATGGTGAAAAAGGGCTACGTCGATCTGGATGCCAAAGTCTGCCTGACCGAAGGAATGTTAGAATTGATCGCCTGCACGAAGGACAGCAAAGAGCACGAATCGATGATCATGGTTGAGCCCAAAGCCGCGCACATCCACGCCGCCTTGCTTTTGATTGGCGCAGTGCCCGGCAACCCCGCGATGCGCAAGGAAGTCCAAACCGAAGACGGTCCGCGTTGGATCGATCTCGAACCTCGCGGCCAGGAAATCGATGTCTATCTGGTGTTTGCAAACAAAGCCGGTGAACTTGAAGAACATCCGATCAAAAAATTTCTGATCAAAGGAGAGGAGGAAAGCTTTGACGGCATACCGGTTCCGGAAGAGAAAAAGGAAGACCGCACTTTTCCGACCCATACGTTTTTGTTTGTGGGTTCACACGTTTACAAAGACGGCGAAAACGATCCCATATATCTAGCAGATACAAGCGGCAATGTCATTTCGCTCGCCACGTTTGGCGACGAGTTACTCGCGCTGCCAGGTATCCACGGACACGCAAACGAAGGTCTCGTCTGGTCCGTCGATACCGCTCATATTCCCCCAATCGAAACGAAAGTCATCTTACGCCTGAAACCGAAAAAACCCGCAGCTGCGGATCAACCAAAGAAATAGTATTAAGAATTTTATCATCATGAGTTTTACCAAATGGATGTTAATACCTGTTCTTGGAGCAGGCTGGGTTGCAGCGGCGGAAGTCGAAGTCGATGCAGTAGCGGCAGGAAAAAAAGTTTTTGAAACAGTGGGTTGCTCCGAGTGCCATACGGTCACGAAGAACGATCCATCTAATAAAACAGGCCCGAATATTTTCGGGGTTTTTCTAACCACACCACGCGAGCGCAAGGTGATGATAGCTGGCAAGGAAACGATCGTGAAAGCGGATCGTGCGTATTTCGAAAGATCGTTGCGCAAGTCATGGGATGAATTGGCGATTGGTGAACATGGCCCGATGAAAGACGTGGCGTATACAGCGATCATGCCGAACTATGTGAAGGAATTGGTTTCCGATGAGGATATGGAATCGGTCTATCATTATCTGCGCACGCTAGCTGAAGGAGCAGAACAAGGCCCCGCGACTGTCATGGTGAAACGTAAGGTCGCAGCCGTGCCCACCAACATCATCGATATCCCGAACGAGGAAATCGTGACGGATCGCACACGTGTTTTCCGAGCCGCGATCAAAGGATCCAGCGGTCGCGCATTGCATGTGGGTCAGCCGAATGGCATGAACTACACCTTTGATCCACGCATGCTTTCCGTTCGCCGCATTTGGTCGGGCGGATTTTTGAATCTCAAGGAAGAACGCACCTCACGCGGCCGTGATCTTCCGAACTTGGGCAAAGGCGCGAAAGTTCATTACGAAGGTATCGCTCTCATGCAACCTCTCACCAGCAGCGGCGAACCCGTTGATTTCGAATTCAAAGAACCTGATGCGCAAGATTATGCCGCGGTTGAAAAACATCTTTGGGATAATGTGGATTTCATGGAGCGACTCACGAAGCTCGACGCGGAATTTCTCGGCCATCGTTCGCCAACAGGAAATGCCGATCCAAGTTTCCGTTTCCGTATTGGTAAAAACACGTTTGAACAAACGGTCTCGCTAAGTGAAAAAGGTGCGATCGCCATCACACTCAGCGGCGCAACCAAAGATGCACAGAGTTTCCAAATCGCCGCAAGTCAGCTAAGTGATCTGAAAGTTGTTGGCGGTGTGTTAGAAAACGGCAAGTGGTCGATTCCTGCAGGTGAGAAAGGTCCGTTCACTCTCCAGGCACAAATCAAAGTCGAGCCAGCGGTTCGAGAAGTCATCAGCAAAACAGAAAACTGGGCCCCGCAGAAACTCGTGACCCAGCCTTCGAAATCAGGCAAAGCCGCTACGGAACTTCCAGCAGGATACAGTTTGGAAGATTGGGTTTCACCGCTCGATCTGTTAGGTCGTGTGCAACTTTTCGAACCAACCGGAATCGCGGTCGCCAAAGACGGCACGATGGTGTTCGCAACGCGTGCCGCAGGAGTCTGGCGCATCCGCAATGGCGAATGGTCATTGTTTGCGGAGGGCATTTACGAGTCGCTCGGAGTTTGCATCGAGGACGACAAAGGCGATGTCATCGTCATCACACAGAAACCCGAGCTTACTCGCATTAGCGATAAGAACGGCGATGGTCGCGCGGATGAATTCCAAACCGTCTCTGACGATTATGGATTCCACGGAAACTACCATGAATATACCCACGGCCCGGTGAGAGATGCTGCGGGAAATTATTATTTCCTGCTGAACCTCTCGCATGAAGATAAGCTGGATCGCGCTTCATGGCGTGCCGGCGGAAGGTTCATGGGTAGCATGGGTGGCTATCGTGGTTGGGCAATGCGTGTCACTCCCGAAGGAAAGACCGAAACCTTTGCTCTCGGTCTGCGGAGTCCAGCAGGGATAGGCATCGCTCCTGATGGACGGATCTGGTATGCGGAAAACCAAGGCGAATATGTCGGCTCCTCAAAAATTGTTCCGCTCGAACGAGGCAAGTTTTACGGGCATATGTCGGGACTTGAATCCTTACCGGGAATGGTTCCGGATGCGCCGGAGCTGAACTACGATTTATGGAAAGATAAACTCCGAAAAGGAGCGGTATGGCTTCCACACGCCATGATGGCGAATTCGCCTGGCAACCTCACATGGGATCTAACCGGCGGGAAATTTGGGGTGTATAAGAACCAGATGTTCGTTGGTGATCAAACCCTCTCGCAGTTGATGCGTGTCGTCACCGAAGTGGTTGACGGACAGGACCAGGGTTGCACGATTCCATTTGGTAGAGGTTTGGCATCCGGTATCATGCGTCCAGTTTTCCTTCCGGATGGCAGCATGCTGTTAGGTCAAACCGGTCGCGGCTGGACTGCTAAAGGCGGAAATCAAGCGGCTCTTCAACACGTGATCTACGATGGCAAAACGATTGCCGCAGACATTTCAAAAATCATTGCCACACCCACAGGCTACGACATCCAGTTAACCCAACCCATCGGCGCGAATGTCAATCCTGATCAATTGAAAGCAGCACTTGCTGTGAAATCATGGTTCTATACCAACCTCGCAGAATACGGTTCTCCACGTCACGACCAGCGCGATGAGGTCATCGCCAATGTCACTCTCTCCGCGGATCGCAAATCCTTGCTCGTTGATTTTGAAGGTTTCGGAACAGGCGATAAATGGACAGGCCGTCTTTATCATCTTCAGTTTAAAGATGCCGCTCCACTATTTGATAATTTGCCTGTTTGGAAAACACTCGAGGGATTCTACACCCTGAACGCGATACCGAAGGCGAAGTAGAACATCACCAAAATACCGATTCATGAAATCCTCGTTCATTGCACACGCCAGGATCATGGCGATTCTGGGTCTTGGCATGCTAAACAGCCATGCTCAAGACGCAGCGCCAACATCCGTTGAGCTCTCAAAAACCTTCACGCCCATTTTCAAAGAAGGCAAAATTGAGCAAACTATCGAAGCCTCTGCAGAGTATTCGAACTTCCGATTCGTTGCGGAATATGACGCGAAACAAGCCGCCTATCTGATTTTGCGCAAAGGCGTGGAGATCGAACTCCCTGCCGGGAAAAACCGCAAAATCGAAGTCGCTTACGAACATTCCACAGGCAAGCCCGCGCGCTTCAGAGTTTGGGTGGACGGGCTGATTGTTGAAAAAGGTCGCGATATTCCCGATAGCGAAGTTGGCGATGACGCGATGGTGGCCGATGCCACGACTTCCACCGAACTGCTACGACTCGATAGAGATTTCACCCTGATGGCCGAGTTCACTCCGAATCAAAAGGGCGGAGCATTGGTTGCCAAAAACATGCCTGAAGGAAAATGGGTGTCAGATTCGAAGGCTCTGTTCGTTCGCAATGAAAAGCTCGTCTATGAAATCGCCGGACTCGGCAGCATCGAGGGCAAAACCAAATTGAAAACCGGCGAGAAATATACCGCGGTGGTTGTTTCCGAAGCGGGTCGCGTGACGCTGTATCTCAACGGGAAACATGAAGCCGTTAAGGAAAAATTCGCCGTGGCGGATCCACAGAACGCAGTGTTTCAAATTGGTCTGGCCTCAACTACTCTAACAGAAAAATTTGACGGCAGGATTTCCGGAGTCCGATTCTGGGGTCGTGGTTTGAATGGCAAAGAAGTCTACGAGTTATCGAGAGGAAACGCGCAAACGGTCAACACACCGGACTTGAATTGGACGCCTGATTCGAAATTGATCCAGCCCAAGCCTGGTGAAATCCCCGGCCATCCCATTCGCCTGACGCTGGAAATTTTAAGTGATTTCAACATGCACCGTTCGGTGGTGCAGCCGCTTGCACTTTCGGACCATCAAGCGCTGGCCAAAGCTTGGGGCAAAGATAGCATAGCGCGGGGGAAAACGGTATACATGCAGCTGTGCGTGACCTGCCACGGCACGCTGGATCAACCGGGCTCGCTTCCCACCGCCCCACGTTTCCATCTCGGAGATTTAAAAAACGGCTCCGATCCCTATCGCATGTTCCAGACTTTGGAAAAAGGCTACGGCCAGATGATGGCGATGCCGCAATATACCACCGCCCAAAAATATGATGTGATAAATTACATCCGCGAGGAGTTCATGAAGGGCAAAAACGACAAGCTCTACACCGCGGTCGATGACACATACCTCGCTTCCTTGCCACGCGGCATGAGCCAACTTCAGGAACAAGCTCGTGAGGAAAGAGAACCTCAATACCTTCTGCAAGATTATGGCAACGCCCTGTTCTGGACGCTTCAAGTTGACCCAGGCAACATCGCCCAAAAAGGCTTGGCTGTCCGTTTGGATAAAGGCGAAGGCGGCATCTCCAAAGGAAATGCATGGATGCTTTACGAACACGACACCATGCGGGTCGCCGCGATCTGGACAGGAAAAGATTTCGTTAACTGGAAAGGCATCGGCTTCGATGGCTCACACGGCACACACACAAGCATCGTCGGCGATAAACATTTCACCTTCCCCAACGAGCCAGCATGGGCAAATCCAGATACTGGCGATTTCAAAGATCTACGTATCCTCGGTCGCGACAATCTTCCTTACGGCCCGCTGCCACGCAGTTGGGTGCATTTCAAAGGCATCGAAATGCATGGAGCGGATCCTGTGATACGCTACTCAATCGGAGATTGCGAGATTCGCGAAATCCCTAAGCTCACAGCTGAGAATGTTTTCGAGCGCTGGTTCTACTGTGGATCTAGTACTAAAGAATTGAAACTGCGCCTCGATAAAGATCAGGTTCACGTGATCCCCGCCAGCAAGACCCCCTTCCAGCTTGGTGTTCGTTATCAAGCTGGCAAAGTGGAGGTATTCGGTCATAAAGCTTCAGCACCTATTGGCCCTGCAGCATCGAAACGATTTGGGTTCACTCTAACCACTCAGATCAAATCCACCCCAGCTGAAGGCGCATGGGTGGTCGATACTTTTGAAACTCCAGAATCCAAAGACAATCCATGGAACTCATGGATGCGGACTTCTGGATTTGATTTCTTCGAAGGCGGCAAAAGCGCGGCGATCTGCACTTGGAACGGCGAGGTTTGGATTGTCGATGGCATCGATCAAAGCCAAGGCCAACTGAAATGGCAGTTGATTTGCACAGGCTTGTTCCAACCACTCGGGTTGAAAATTCGCGATGGGAAAATTTTTGTTAGTTGCCGCGACATGATTGCTTTGCTGCATGATACGAACGGCGATCGTGAGACGGATGTCATCGAAAATTTCAACAGCGACCACCAAGTCACCGAGCATTTCCATGAATTCGCGATGGGCTTGCAGGCCGATGCGGAAGGGAATTTCTATTACGCAAAATCCGCTCGTCACGGCAAACCCGCCCTCGTCCCTCATCACGGCACTTTGCTGAAAGTCAGCAAAGACGGATCGGAAACCGAAATCCTCGCAAACGGTTTCCGCGCTGCGAACGGTGTGTGCTTGAATCCTGATGGCAGTTTCATGGTCACCGATCAAGAAGGCAACTGGATGCCGAAAAACCGCATCAACTGGGTGAAGCCGAAAGGTGATAATGTTTTCTACGGAAACATGTGGAGCTACGACGACTGCACCGATGAATCGGACGCCGCAATGAAGCAACCGCTCTGCTGGATCACGAACAGTTTTGATCGCTCTCCTGCTGAGCTGCTTTGGGTGCCTGAAAACTCCGCATGGAAGACCC
>CAMCYT010000149.1 GCA_945885485.1 Prosthecobacter debontii | reverse complement strand
CCCGAATCGCCGCCCAGCCTGAGATCGGTGAGGAGGAGTTCGATGGATTCATTTTTCAAGATGAACAAGGCCTCGGAATTGTTTGAGGCTAGATAGACATCGAAATCATCCTCCAACGCCGAGCGCAGCCCCTCGCGGGTGGCGCGTTCGTCGTCAACGATGAGGAGGGTAGGGTGCATGAAACTTTAAATTTTAAATTTTAAACTTTAAACTCCAAGGAAGAGAGGAGTGACAAGTTGACGCAGTATAGTGACGGGAGGTCGGGCGTCAATAGGAGGGTGAATGAGTTGATCAATTTGGTAGGGCGCCATCGCCGAGGGCGCCGCATGGAATGAGAAGGAATATGATACTTCAAGAGCGGCTCGATTACGTCTCGCTTCGCGCGGCGCCCTCGGCGATGGCGCCCCACCGTTCACTCACAGACTTTTGGCAAACAGTTCAGTCAGCATCAATCACCGGAGCAGGCAACAACCTCGGACTCGGTGCCGTATGCGGTAAGTGAATTAAAATCGACGTTCCCTCATTTGGATTCGAATGGATTTCGATTTCGCCGCCGTGTTCGCGGATGATGCGGCGGACGATGAGTAAGCCGAGACCGGTGCCGGCGGATTTTGTGGTGCGGTATGGCTCAAACAGGCTTCCCATTTGCTCGGGAGGGATGCCGATTCCGTTATCGGAAATGGAGATAAGGAAATCAGTTTCGGTAGAGCGAGTTTTGATTTCGATCAGGCCCTCGTCGCCGGAGATGGCTTGGTAGGCATTGCGGAGAAGGTTGTAGAAAACTTGTTGGAACTGATCGGGGTCGATGACCGCGCTGGGTAGGGTTTCCGAGAGATCGAGATTCACCTCGATGTTGCGGGAACTGATTTCGGGTTCTAACAGGCTGAGTGTCTGACGGAGAATGGCGTTGAGGTTTTGCGGCTCGCGGCGCGGGGTGGTGGGGCGGACGGCGTGGAGAAATTGTTTCAGAATGGTATCGAGTCGCTGAATCTCCTGGCGCGCGGTCTGCATGTTTTCCGTTAGGCTCTGGCGATAAGAGGGCGGGAGTTTACGGATTTTCCGCTCGATGAGTTGCAGGTGGATATCGAGCGAGTTGAGTGGATTCCCAATCTCATGCGCGACTCCCGCGGCGAGCAAGGTCAGCGCATTGAGTCGCTCTGACTCGATGTTTTCCTGGGTCTCGGCATGGGTGCTGGTGGTGTCGCGAATCAACATCACGTGACCGAGCGGTAGCTCGAAATTTTTCGGATCATCGATGGGCGTAAGGTAGAAATTGAGTCGGCGGTGCTCGGGGTAAAAGACCTCGATATCGCGAGAAACCGATTGCGTGGAGCCGGTTAGCGAGAGGTTATCGAGCCCACGGATTTTCGATGAAATCGTCTCGCCAAGCGCGTTCGCGGGATCCAGTCCGAAGAATTGGCAGGCGGCACGGTTGAGGAACATGATTTTTCCCTCGGGATCGAGGATGATCAGCCCCTCGTGCAGAGCCTCAAAAACGTGTTCAAGAAAGCCCTTTTCCTGAATCAAACGCGTGACGATGTTTTGGATTTCGCCGGGTTCGACCTTGTCGAGGCGAGATACAAGTTTTTCAAGGAATCCAGACTTCACGCGGGGATTGTGGGGAAATGTGGGCGAGATGGCGAATTGAAATTATCGGGGGGATTTTTGGAAGATTTCAACGCAAAGCCGCGAAGGTCGCAGAGGGAACGCAAAGGCTTGTAGAAATGGGTTTCAGGAGGGGAGAGTTGGTTGAATGCGGGTTCCTGCAGGCAATGAGTCTATTTGAGGCGGTATGTAATCGGGCTTTTTTAAAACACGGAGGGAGGGAGGAAGAAGGAGGACACGGAGCGTGAAATTCTAAATTTTAAACTCTAAATTCCAATTAAGAGAAGAGGCTCTAATGGCTGGGTAGAAACAAAGTAAGGCTCCGTGTTCTCCTTCTTCCCGCCGTGTCTTTGACTCAAGATTACGGGGTGTTCGTCCATGTCGGCTTCGCTTCCATTGTGGTCATCATGTTATGGGAGGCTAAAATTGATCCAATAAGCTTAGAAAATGGGTTGCAGCCGAGGGGAGACTTGGTTGAATGCGGGTGCCTTTGGGCGGAAACACAATTTTGATACGATGAATAGAAAACTGAAAATGGGCATGGTAGGCGGTGGACGTGGGGCATTCATTGGTGCGGTGCACCGGATGGCCGCGAATCTGGATGGGAAGATTGAATTGGTGGCGGGTTGTTTTTCTTCGGATCCGGAGAAGTCGAAGCTCTCGGGGGAAGATTTTTTCCTCTGCTCAAATCGGGTTTACGGCTCGTTTGAGGAAATGGCGGATAAGGAAGCGGCGCTGCCAGTGGGTGAGCGTATCGATTTTGTCAGCATCGTGGCGCGGAATGATCTGCATTTTAAAGTGGCGAAGAAGTTTTTGGATAACGGCATTCACGTGATTTGTGAGAAGCCGTTGGCATTGTCGAAGGCGCAGGGTGAGGAGTTAAAAGCGGTGGTGGAGAAGAGCGGTTTGGTGTTTGCTCTGACTCATAACTATACTGGCTACCCGATGGTTAAGGAAGCCAAGGCGATGGTCGCTGAGGGCAAGCTTGGAAAGATTTTGAAAATCGTCGCCGAGTATCCGCAAGGCTACGCGATCTCAGCCTACGACGAAGCAGCTTCGGCTGGCGGGAAAATTTCTAACTGGCGTATGGATCCCAGTATTTCTGGAATTTCCAACTGCATGGGCGACATAGGCACTCATGCGGAAAATCTCGCCCAATACATTTCCGGGCTGCGCTTGGAAGCGGTGGCGGCGGATTTAAACACGTTCATTCCGGGTCGTCAGTTGGACGATGATGGTTCGATGCTCTGCCGCTACGAAGGTGGTGCGCGGGGCGTGTTGTTTGCATCGCAGATTTCCACGGGAGATGAAAATAACCTGAACATTCGGATCTATGGCACCAAGGCATCGATCGAGTGGCATCAGGAGCATCCGAATGAATTGATCGTGAAATTTGCCGATAAGCCGCGCGAGGTCTGGCGCAGAGGTAATAGCTACAACGGAGCAGTGGCGCAGAAATACACGCGTCTTCCGTTTGGTCATCCAGAAGCATTCATCGAGGCATTTGCGAATGTTTATCTCGCCGCGGCTGAAGGAATCACAGATGCGATTGAAGGAAAATTCAAAGGCAATGAAGCGTATGATTACCCAACCGTTCAAGACGGGGTCGATGGCATGGCGTTTATCGAAGCGGCTGTGAAATCTTCTCAAAACAATGGAGCTTGGACGAAGCTTTGATTAACGTAGCGGCCCCGACACGTCGGGGGTCGTCGTCTTGGTTTTTGAACCACTGATAAACACTGATGAACACTGATCATAATGAAAGAGCAGTGATCTATCAATTGTTCGTAAGGACATTTGGAAATGCGCGTTTACCTCAGGTCTTCAATGGTAGCCTTCAGCAAAACGGCTGTGGGAAATTCCGTGACATCGATGTGACGGCTCTATCGTCGATACGTCAGATGGGTTTCAACCATATCTGGCTGACAGGAGTCATCGAGCAAGCGAGTGGCACGGATTATCCGAGGCGACCTGCGGATCCGCCGGATATTTTAAAGGGACGTGCGGGTAGTCCTTATGCGATTCGGGATTATTTCGATGTCTGTCCGGACTATGCGGTGGAGTCGGAGCGGCGACTTGAGGAGTTTCGGGAATTGGTAGCTCGGTGCCATCAGGCGGGTTTGCGGGTGATCATGGATTTCATTCCGAACCATGTCGCGCGGAGTTATCAATCGGATGTTAGACCAAAGTTTTCGTTTGGTGAGGGAGATAAACGCGAAGTCTTTTTTGATCGCGATAATCATTTTTTCTATCTCGATGAATCCAGTCCTGGCGGCGGTCCGCCGTTGAAACTCCCGACTGCAGGGATGCCTGGTTGCACTGGGGAGTTCGAGCAGGAGAAAAAGTTTGGTCGTGTCACAGGAAATAACGCAGTGACATGGGCACCATCGGTTCACGATTGGTATGAAACGGTGAAGCTGAACTACGGTCATGATTTTACCAAAGGACGTGATACCTCGCATTTACCTAAAACGAATGCAGCGGTGAACAAGGTGCCGCGCACGTGGCGGACGATGGATGAGATTATCGCCTACTGGCAGGAAATGGGAGTCGATGGTTTCCGTGCGGACATGGCGCACATGATTCCGATGGAATTTTGGGCATGGGTTGTTAGAAGAGCACGTAAGCGGAATCCACAGGTTTATTTTGGTGCGGAGGCGTATGATTCCGATTCTGCAAAAATCACGGATGAAGATGTGATTGAAGCTCTTCTACATGCAGGTTTCGATGGAGTGTATGAGCATCCAACTTATAAAATTCTGCAAGGCATCTACGAATCTGGAAAATGGGCGAACGATCTTGATGGAGAACTTTTCTCAGGTCGGAGATTTCATCAATGCATTCGCTATTTGGAAAATCATGACGAGGTGAGGATCGCGAATCCTCAACATTGGGGTGGGCAGGGAATGAAAGTTGGAAAGCCGGCGGCTGCGGTGATGTTTGGAATGAGTCGCGCGTCTATCATGTTTTACAATGGTCAAGAAATCGGTGAACCAGCCATCGGAGCGGAAGGTTTTAGCGGAGATGATGGTCGGACTTCGATTTTTGATTACACCGCGATGCCAGAATTTCAGAAATGGGTGAATAGAGGTAAATACGATGGAGGTGAGTTATCGACGGAGCAGAAACAACTGCGCCATTGGTATTCGGATTTGTTGAATGTCCTGCGCGAGCCGGCGTTTGAGCGTGGTGAGATTTTTGGGTTAAATTACGCGAATCACGAAAACGACAGCTTTGGTCGCTGCGAAGGTGAATCGGTATCGGGTCACTGGATCTACGCGTTTCTTCGCCATGACAACAACAGCGGTCAGGTATTTTTGTGCGTGGTGAATTTCCACCCAGATCGCGATTTAGCGGTGAAAGTTCGGTTCACCGAAGATGCCCTGGCGTTTATCGGTAAGTCCTCAACTGATGCGTTTTCGTGGCTTGAACGTCTGGGTTGTTCAATCGAAATGAGGGTTTCCGGCGAGACGATGCTCTCGGAAGGCTTAGAACTAGGGAAATTACCATCCTGTGGGGCTTGCTATTACGTGTTGAAATAGTCGGCCGTAAGGGTTGAACTGTCGGTCATGGATTTTGAAGCGAAAGCACGATCAGTCATTGAGATGGAAGCGGACAGTCTGCGTGAGATGGCTTCACGGATCGGTTCGGAGTTCGGTGAGGCGGTGCGTTTGATTAAGGACTCGCTGGAAAACCGAGGCAAGGTGGTGATCGTTGGTGTCGGGAAATCCGGAAATGTCGGTCACAAAATTGCGGCGACCCTAAACTCCACGGGCGCGACCGCAGTGGTGCTGAATTCGCAGAATGCGTTGCATGGCGATCTCGGTTTGCTTTGCGATGGCGATGTGGTTCTGGCACTTTCTTATTCCGGTGAGACCGGAGAGTTGCTCGACCTAGTGCCATTCTTACGTAGCTTCGATGTGAAAGTCATCGCGCTGTGTGGTAAGCGAGGTTCTTCGCTTTCACGAGCGGCAGACGTCGCGCTGGACACATGGGTTGAGCGTGAAGCGTGTCCGATGAATCTTGCGCCGACTTCATCTTCGACCGCGATGCTGGTAATGGGTGATGCTTTAGCTATGGTATTGTTAGAAGCACGTGGATTTTCAGAAGATGATTTTGCGCGTTATCATCCCGGTGGATCGTTGGGACGCGCGCTGCTTTTAAGAGTTGGCGATGTGATGCGCCGTGAAGAAAAAATGCCTATGGTTGGGATTACGGCACGCGTGATCGATGCGGTGGCGGAGATGAATCGGAGCCGCGCGGGTGCGTGTTTGATTTTGTCTGCCGATGGCAAACTCGCGGGAATTTTCACCCATGGAGATTTTGCACGTGGCTATGAAAGAAATTCGTCGCTGGGTGAACTGCCAGTCGCGGATTTAATGACGCGGAATCCAATTTCTCTGACTGAAGATTCGTTAGCGGTCGAGGCCGTCAAGCAAGTGGGCGAGAAACGGATCGATGATATCGTCGTGGTGAATGCGGAAGGGAAACCAATTGGTTTGATCGACGCACAGGATCTGGCGCGGTTGAAGTTGGTTTAAGGAGAGGCGACATTCCTGTCGCCTGAAGCGTGGATTCGGAAAATCTTTGTCGGGGCCGGAACAAAACCGGACAGAGACGGTTCAAAACCGGACTGGGAGACGGAACAAAACCGGATTTTGATCTCTAGTTGATGCAATTGGCTGGTGGTCAGCGCTTTGCAGCCGAACATCGAGGAGTCGTCCGCAGGATACGGCT
>CAMCYT010000148.1 GCA_945885485.1 Prosthecobacter debontii | reverse complement strand
AAAGGCTATGGCGATACGGATCTCGTCGCGAAATTGCTCGCACTCCCTAACCTTTCCGAGCGACTCAGCCCCAAAGGCCACATCATCGCAGAAATTTCCTCCAATCAGCCCACACCAGCCTCACCTTATTTCAAACTGTTAGATCGCCGCGAATACGGCAGCAGCGCCATCCTCATCTTCGCTCATCCGGACGCATGAAACCTTTCTTTACCCTCCTCATCTACCGCGCGATCCTACCTCTTCTTTTCCTCGTCGCCTTCCCTGGATGGATCCTGAAAATGATGCGCCGCGGTGGTTTTGGAACCGCCCTCAATGAACGTATCGGCTTGTATTTCGAGCCAGCCGACTTTGAACCCTCATGCGCCATCCACCTCCACGCGATCAGCGTCGGTGAAACGATCACCGCCATGAAATTCCTGCGCGAATGGAAAAGCACTTACCCCGAAACCCACTTCGTCCTAGCCACCGGCACCGCCACCGGTCACCAAACCGCCACCGACGCCGCCATCCCCAACCTCCGCGTGACCTACGCCCCGCTGGATTTTCCTTGGATGATCCGCTCTTACCTCAACCGCTTCCAACCCTCCCAAATCATCCTCATCGAAGGCGAAACCTGGCCGAACCTCCTGCTCCTCGCACAAAAACGCCACATCCCCGTCTCCCTCGCCAACGCCCGAGTCTCACCCCGCTCCGCCAAACGCTTCAATTTCTTCGCCCCATACCTACGCCCGTTCTTTTCACGCCTCACCTGCGTTTGCATCCAAGAAGAAACTCACCGACAACTCTGGCAGAACCTCGGGATCGCCCCGGAAAACATCCATCTAACCGGCAGCATCAAATTCGATCCAGAATCGTCCTCCATCCCCGAACAACGCCCCGATTTCCGCGAAATGTTAGCCGCCTTCGGAAAGGGCCGACCCATCATTCTCGCCGCTTCCACATTTGCCGGCGAGGAAACTCTCATCGCTTCCGCCATCCGCGATGCCGATCCCAACGCTCTCCCCGTCATCGTCCCCCGCCACGCCGAGCGTCGCCAGGAAGTTTCCCAAGCCCTCACTCAAGCCGGATTTCATGTCACCTTGAGATCGGTTTTTGAAACCCCGCTTCAAACTGAAAACGCCGTTTTCGTCATCGACACCACCGGCGAACTCGCCACCTGGACCGCACATGCCGATGTGGTCATTATCGGAAAATCTTTCCTCTCCACCGGCGGACAAAACCCAGCCGAAGCCATCCTCGCAAACAAGCCCCTCATCCTCGGCCCGCACATGGAAAACTTCCAACCCCTCGTCCGCCACCTCCACGCAGCCGAAGCCGCCTTACTCGCCCGCAACAGCGAGGAAATTTCTACCGCCATCCGTCGCGCACTCAACCTAATGATCGCCGAAAAGCTCACCCAACACGCCTCCGCCATCCTTTCCAACCACCACGGTGCCACCCAACGCCACCTCAAGGTCTTGCATCCGCTTGCTAAAACTGCCTGAATGCGCAAAACCTTGTTTGTCTTTTCTCAACCTACTTCATAATTTCCGCACGTGAGCGACTCTCCCATCAACCCTCTAGAAGGCCTTCTCGACCAATTTGCACTCGGTCCAGCATGGGCGCGCGCCAAACCCACTGGCACGGAAAAGAAATTTCGCGAACCCAAGGAAAGCGATTTTACTCCACGTGGCCGCGACGACCGTGACGGCCGCGACAACCGCAACCAACGCGATGCGCGCCAAGGCGACAGACGCGATGACCGCCGCCAAGGCGGTGGTGGTGGCAACCGCCGCTTTGAAAAATCCGGCCCACGCCCCGAACCTCAACGCGAAGAAATCACCCCAGCAGAAGGCGTCAACGTCACCCTCGTTCCAGACAAAGCCGCCATCCAACTTGTCTGCAAAGAAATCCATCACGTCGCTCGCGTTTATCCACTTTTTGATGTCGCGGAAATTATCCTCGCGGAGCGCGCCCGCTGCCGCGCACATTTCGAAATTTCAGAAAAACAACCCTCCTTCTACCGCTGCAAAATCGAAGAGGCCATCTTCCTCACCAAAGAAGAAGCCCTCCAATTTTTCCTCAAAGCCGATTGGAGGAATCAATTCATCGAGGAATCCACCGTCGAGATCGATCCTCCGAAAGGAAATTTCCAATCCGTCGCCAAATGCGGAATCTCCGGCGAATGGCTCGGACCACCGAACTACCACGCCTACCAATCCGAAATCCGCCGCATCCACCGCGAACGATTCTCCCACATGCCGCTCGAATCCTACATGGCGAAAATCCGCACCGAGCGCTCCGAAGAAGCCGTCAACGCTTGGTTGGACTCCATGAAAATCCAAACCCGCTGGAGAATTCTAACAGCAGAGGATAAAGAAAGCAGGGACAACCCTCCGCAGCCGGCCGAATCTCCAGCGGATCTTCTGGAAGAAGCTCCCGCACCAATTGAAGAATCAGACGGATCTGTCCAATCCGACGGATCAGACGAATCTTCCGAAGAAGGCAGGGACGATCTCTCCGAGCCGTCCATATCTGAAGCGCCGCCCACTGAAGAGTCTCAAGAAGCACCGGAAGAAACCCCAGCGCCTGAAGAAACCCCCGCTCCCGCCTCCGACATCAAATGGTTCACCGACCGCGCGGAATTCGAACGCATGATCGCTTCAGAGCTTTTAGACAAGGCATTCAAAACCGCGCGCAAAGCAAACGTCTCCGCCGCCATTTCCGGAAAAAATCTATCACCCGGTTTGCTCGTCCGACTCAAAGGCACCGGCAACCACTTCCGCAAACATGCAGCCATCCTCATCCCAGCCGTTTGCAAAGCCCTCGAAGCCGAGCACATGGCCGTCTTCAAGCGCAAAGGCAAACTCTTCACCGGCCCCGCCCGCCCTCACGCACTCGCACTCGATGCTGTGCTCGCACCGCGCCCCGGCGAAATGGTGAAATGGATTCGCGAAAACCCCCCTGCTAAATTGGAAGGTCTCTGGAAAGCCGTCCTACCAGAAGGTGCAACCGCCCCTCCCGCCGAATACGCCGCCGATCTTTTCTGGCTCCTCCAACAAGGCCATATCCTCCTCTATACCGATGACACCTTAGTCGTCCAAGAACCACCCAAACCCCCAGAACCCAAAAAACCAAAAGCTCCTAAGCAAAAACCCAAGCCTGCCACTGAGAAGCCAACAACCGAGGCAACTCCAGAATCTGCTGCTGAGGCAACTGAAGATCAGACAGATCCGTCCAATCAGTCAGATCAGTCAGATCAGTCAGATCAGTCAGATCAGCCGGATCTAACAGAAAACCAAGAGCCAGCTGCAACCGAAGAGCCCCCTCTTCCTTGAAATTTGAATTTTGAATTTTTCCCAATAGCCATGTCCCGCCAACAAACACTCGCAAGCTCCGCCACTCTCGAAGGCACCTCTCTCCACACCGGAGAAAAAGTTTCCCTCACTCTCAAACCAGCTCCAGAAAATCACGGCTTCAAATTCCGCCGCGTCGACCTTCCCGACCAACCCTTCATCAACGCTGATGTCGACAAGGTCCAAACCGTTGAGCGCGCCACTACTCTCGCGGAAGGCTCGGTAAAAGTTCACACTGTCGAGCATGTCATTTCCGCTCTAACAGGTATGGGCATCGATAACGCTCTTATCGAGATGGACGCCAACGAACCCCCCATCGGAGACGGCTCATCTCGCCCCTTCGTAGAACTCATCAAAAAAGCCGGGATCCTACCTCAGTCCGCTGAACGCAAAGTTTGGGAAATCCGTGAGCCCATCCACCAAGAAATGGGCGACGGCACGATCATCACTATCGTCCCCAGCAAAACTTTCAAAATCTCCGTCACCAACGTCGGGCCCGATGGTCGTTTCACCCAATACTTCTCAACCGAAGTCACACCGGAAACCTACGAAAAGGAAATCGCTCCAGCCCGCACGTTTGTTTATTACGAAGACGTCAAACCTCTGTTAGAAAAAGGTTTAATCAAAGGTGGATCACTTGAAAGCGCCGTCGTCATTCGCGGTAACGAGGTTATGTCCAAAGAACCCGTGCGCTTCTCTAACGAATTTGCACGCCACAAAGCTCTCGATCTCATCGGCGATCTCATGCTCTCCGGTAAACGCATCCTCGGTCACGTCATCGCCGTAAAACCCGGCCATGGCCCGAATACCAAAATGGCTTCCACACTGAAGAGAGAATACGAGCGCATGCGCGCCATGGTTCCAGCGCCCATATCCATTCCCGATGGTGAGAGCGTCCTCGATGTCAACGAGGTCATGCGCATCCTGCCGCATCGCTACCCTTTCCTCATGGTCGATCGTGTCATCGACTTCGCAGAACATTCCTGCACCGGCCTGAAAAACGTTTCGATCAACGAGCCCTATTTCCAAGGCCACTTCCCCGGCCACCCCATCATGCCCGGCGTCCTCCAACTCGAAGGCATGGCGCAAGTCTCCTCCATCCTCATGCTCCGCAAACCGGAGAACCTCGGAAAAATCGGCTACTTCCTCTCCGCTGATAACGTAAAATGGCGCAAACCCGTCATGCCCGGCGACACTCTCATCACCGAAGCCACGATCACCAAAGTCCGAGGCAATATCGGCCAAACCTCTTGCCGCTGCCTCGTCAACGGCGAAGTCGTCTCAGAAGCCGACCTCAAGTTCGCACTCTTTGACCGATAGTCATTTTGAAATCAACTTGCCAACTCCCTCCCAGCAGTTTCATCCTCTCTTCCCCTCAAACGCGCGCTTAGCTCAGTGGTAGAGCACGTCCTTCACACGGACGGGGTCGCAGGTTCGAACCCTGCAGCGCGCACCATTCTTCGCTTTCGTCTCGGAAGCTACGAATGGCAAGCCATAGAATCAGTTTAAGGAAACGAACGCCAGCCTGAGCAAACAACGCGCGTCCCTGTAGGTATTTGCTGACTTATCATACCAAGAGCTTTCCCATTGTAACAATCATCCATTTTTCATTCCATCAACCCCATGAGATATCTGTTTATTTCCTCACTCACCGGCTTACTATTCTTCACCTCCGTCCACGCTGACACATCTGAGAATTTTGAAATCGATGGCGCAAAAGTGTCTTTAAAAGTTCCCACCAACCCAGCAGAAGGAAAACCTTGGCTCTGGATCGGAGAGTTCGCGGGTCATCTACAAACGCTAGAGAGTGGTCTCGTCGAAAAAGGCTGGCACGTAGCTTATGTCGCACAGAGCAACAAATTCGGTTCTCCAAATGCCATGGCGATTTGGGAAAAACTCTACACCGAACTCCACGAGAAACGCGGGCTCTCCGCGCAACCCGCTTTACTCGGTATCTCCCGCGGCGGGCTTTATGTGAACGCATGGGTTCGCCTTCATCCGGATCGCGCCAGTATTCTTTACCTCGATAACGGCGTCTGCGATATCCGCTCCTGGCCCGGTGGTTTTGAACTCACCAAAAAGAGCAACGGCAGCAAAGGCGACTGGGCGAAATACAAAACCGAGTTCGGCTTCGCAGACGATGAAGCCGCTATCGCAAAATCCATCCGTCCCACCGATAACCTCCTCCCCGCCATCAAGGCCGATGTCCTACTCATCTCCTGCCACGGCACCGCAGATCGCACAGTTCCCTACGAAGATAACGCCGGAAAAATTGTCGAGTTTTGGGAGCAAAACAAAGGACGCGTGAAACTTTTCCCAAAAGAAAACGGAGATCACCATCCCCACGGACTACCCGATCCAAAGCCACTGATCGATCTTCTGGTAGCGGAAGCGAAAAGGTAGGGTCGTGGCGCCGCCCGCGACCCTAATGAAAAATCTCAAAGGTAGGGCGCTCTCGCCGCAGAGCGCCGCGCAAAGCGTTGAGTCACTGAATGAATCCATTGATACATCTATAGCACTTCGCTGCGCACGGTGCCCTCAGCGATGGCACCCTACCCTTTCTACGGTCAACCCTGCCAAGTCGGGGTAGATCCTACCGTTCATTTCCATCGCTTACCATGTTGCTTGATATGATCGAGCAGTTCAAGACTGGTAACGGTTTTCATTCTCACAATATCCACTTTGTAGGGAATACACAATTGTTCCATTGCGGCTGAAATATGTGCTTGGTCTCGCAGAGCAAGATCGCCATATAGAGCGAGATCGATATCGCTGGTGTGTGTGTAAGTTCCCATCGCTCTGGAACCAAACAAGACACAACATTCAACCTCGGGATGTTGGCTCAATACCTCGATGATCGCATGTCGCGTCCTTTCATTCAGTCCGTCATTCACAATTCGGTAGATCTTTTTTGTAGAGTTTTAAGGAGGCGGCTCAGCATGGGTTGAAATTGGGTCTCGATGAGATCAAGAGCCTCCAGTATAGTTACCTCTTCATAGGTGTGCGTGAGAAAATTGCGCTTCTCCAATGCATCCAACGCAACCTCGGCATCACTTTCGTTGAGGTATTC
>CAMCYT010000147.1 GCA_945885485.1 Prosthecobacter debontii | reverse complement strand
TATTCTTCCTCATTTCATGCGGCGCCCTCGGCGATGGCGCCCTACTATCTGAAAACATCAGGAAAGATGTTTCAAAATATTATCTGCGAATTTTTCCGAGATGCCTGAAATTTTAGCGATTTCTTTGGGGGTGGCTTTGCGGATGCGGGCGACGGAGCCGAATTTTTCTAGAAGTAGGGCTTTGCGGCGTGGGGACATGCCGGGGCAATCGTCGAGTGCGCTTTCTTTCATACGGCGGCGGTAGAGCAGTTCATTGTAGCCGTTGGCGAAGCGGTGAGCTTCATCGCGGATGCGTTGGAGGAGTTTGAGAGCGCCGCGGTCGTGAGGGATGAGTAGGGGTTCGGATTGGCCGGGAAAAAAGACTTCCTCGCGTTGTTTGGCAAGGCCGATGATAGGAAGTTCTTGTAGACCGAGTGCGCGGAGTTGTTTCAATGCGCTGGAGAGTTGGCCTTTTCCACCGTCGACGATGATGAGATCCGGCAGGATGATTTTTGCTTTGCCATCTTTGGCGAGTCGGCGTTGGACATCGATGAGGGATTCTTGTGAGTGTTCGATTTCCTCTGAGGTATTTTCACGAAGAATGCGGGAGTAGCGACGGAAAACGACTTCGGCCATGGATGCGAAGTCGTCTTGTCCGGTGACGGTTTGGATGCGGTAGCGGCGGTAGTTTTGGTTGTCAGGATGACCGTTGGTGAAACGCACCATGGAGGCGACGATGTGGTTGGATGAGACGTTGGAAATATCGAAACATTCCATAATGCGCGGTGGGGCGGCGAGGCCGAGAGCTTCTGCTAGATCGGCGAGGTCTTCGGTGGGCTTTACCGTGGTCGGGACACCGCGACCACGTGCAAATTGGCGGGTAGGGATGAGCGTTTTTTTGAGGTTGGCGATGATATCGCGAAACGTGGCGGCTTTTTCGAAATCCAAGGCATCGGCAGCATTTTGCATTTCTTCATCGAGTTCATCGAAGATGACTTTCTTACCTTTTCCCTCAAGAATCAGGCATGCATCATGTATTCGTTCTAAATAATCTTGTTGAGAAATACGACCGATACATGGGGCGGAACAGTTGCGGATGATATCGGCGTTACAATGCTTGTAATCTTTCTCGCCGGGAATGGCTGCGCGGCAGACACGTAGGCCGAGTCTGCGGTTCAGCCAGTTGATCGTTTCGATGAGTGCGCTGGAATGTGGAAACGGACCGAAGTAACGGGCGTTGTCTTCTTTTTTGCTTCGGACGTAGGAGAATCTCGGAATCGGATCGGTCAGGCGGACGCGGGCGTGGAGGAAACGTTTGTCGTCTTTGAACGCGATGTTGTAGCGCGGGCGGTAGTCTTTGATGAGCTTACCTTCGAGTATCATTGATTCCTCATCGTTGCGGACGATGTGAAACTCGAAGTCATGGATCGAATCCATCAAGGCGCGAGTTTTCAGGCTGGCGCGGTTTTTTCCAGAGGGGACGAAGTATGAGGAGACTCGGCGTTTTAGGTCGATGGCCTTGCCGACGTAGATGATGGAGCCCAAGCGGTCTTTCATGATGTAGACACCGGGTTGGTGCGGAACATCACGGAGTTTGGCTTTAAGCTCTTGGGAAACCATGGATGGGGGAAAAATAGACGGAAAATGCCTGAATGCTAGTCACTATGTTTGTGGGGTTGGGGACGGTTATGGGCATATTTTTGAAATGAGGCGCAGAGGAAGAGGAGGACACGGAGATGAGTTCATGAGGATAGGGAGGGTTTTTTCATCAATTAATCCCATCGAAAACTCCTTTCATTTGGATCATTTCTTTGTCTGATCTCTGCGGACTGATTAGCTTTGTGTTGAGATTTCAATCCTCCTCCTCTTTCTCCTATTCCTCTGTGCCTCATTTCCAAAAAAAAGCCGGAATCGCCCTAAGCTCAATTTCACCCTGAATCTGCTCTGGTCAGATGTGGGGTGTTGATACAGTTTGGAGGGGATGAACGGTCAGGAAATTCGTGAGGTATTGGATAGAGCAGGGGTGATGCCGAGCAAGCAGCTCGGGCAGAATTTTTTGATCGATGCGAATATCTCACGTTGGATTGTTTCGCAGTTGGAGCTGAAACCGGATGAGGCGGTGGTGGAAGTTGGGCCGGGTACGGGATCGCTGACTGAACATTTATTAGGAAAAGCCCGGCGAGTGATCTTGATCGAGTTCGATGCGCGGCTGGCGGAGGATTTGCGGAAGCGTTTCAAGGATCGCGATGATGTGGAGGTGCATCTGGCGGATGGCGCGAAGTTTGATAGGCGATTTTTGTTTAAGCATCGACCCGTCAAATTTCTCGGAAACCTGCCTTATTCATCGGGTGGGGCGATCATGAAGAATCTGATGAGTCGGCCGCATCCGTTTTCGCGGGCGGTAATCATGTTGCAAAAGGAAGTGATCGATCGCCTGGGCGCGCAGCCGGGGACGAAGGATTACGGGATCCTGAGTTTGCGGATGCAGGTGAACTGGAAGATCCAACCTTTAAAAGTGGTTCCGCCGGAAGCATTTCATCCGCGGCCATCGATTGACTCGGCTGTGGCGGTGTTGACTTCACGAGAGGAGAAGGGTGAGCCGGTGTTTGATGTACGTTTGTTTGATGAATTGGTGCGCAGGGGGTTTGCACAACGTCGCAAGCAAATGGGCAAGCAGCTTCCAGACACGCATGATTGGAAAGAGGTTGCCGAACAACTCGGCTTGTCAACCACAGTGAGGGGCGAAGAGTTGGATTTGAAAAAATGGATAGAGCTGACGCGCGCCTACGACACGCATCCGTTGAAAGACAAGCCCCAGTGCGACGATGAGATTTTCGATGTGGTGGATGAGAACGATGTTCCGATCAGCAAAGCCACGCGAGCTGAGGTGCATGCGAAAAACCTCATCCATCGTGCGGTGCATGTCCTGGTATTCAATCGCAATGGAGATTTGTGGTTGCAGAAAAGATCCTTAGCAAAAGACAAGAATCCGGGCGTTTGGGATTCCAGCGTCTCGGGTCATCTCGATGCTGGAGAAGATTATCTAACAGCCGCAATCCGTGAGTTGGGAGAAGAGATAGTGGTGGAGAAGAAAGCGGAGGATCTGAAATACGCAGTTTCCGCAAAACCCTGCGAGGCCACGGGCTGGGAGCATATCCAGCTTTTCACCACTCAACACGACGGATCAGTGGATTTTCCCGCAGCGGAAATCGATTCGATGATGCCGTTTCCAGTGAGCGAAATCGAAGCTTGGAGCGAGAGTCGACCAGAGGACTTTTCATCGGCGTTTCTGCAGTTGTTCCGGGCTTGGAGAGAGAAGTGATTAAGCTTCGCGCAAAGCTATTGATTTAGGATTATAAATCTGGAGTGCGGAGGCTTGCCTCCGCCGAGGTAGGAGCGGAGCTTGCTCCGCGCCGGTGGGTGAGGGGGTAAAAGAACAAGACCACCCACGACGGAGCGAGCTCCGTCTACCGCATGGCTGGAGCAAGCTCCAGCACTCCGGATGAGTAATGCCTCACTTCTCTGCCGCTGCAGTAATTTCCTCAGGCAGCGGGTATTTCACTTTGTCCGCCAAACGGATCATCTCAGCTCTGAGTGGAGTGGTGAAATTTTTGTCCTTAGCTAGGTTTTTGAGTTCGTAGGGATCTTTGGCGAGGTCGTAAGCTTCTGTTAGATCGGGTTGGCCGTGGTAGTGGATGATTTTTTGGGTTGCGGTGCGGACGCCGACGCAGGTTGGGGTGTCGCCGAGTTCTTTACGATAGTAGGAAAGGAAGGATGTGCGCCAATCGGCAGGTTTGTTGCCGGCTGCGAGTTCTTTGAAGCTTGCGCCATTCATTCCCGGGTTGGCAGGGAGGCCAGCGAGGTCGAGCCAGGTGGGTGCGAGGTCGATGTTTAAAACCATCTCATCGACGAGTTTGCCTTTCGGAAACAAGCGTGGGTAGCGAACGATAAACGGCAGGCGCAAGCCTTCTTCGTAGAGGGCTCGTTTGTCACCGAGGCCGCGCTCGCCGAGATAATATCCGTTATCACTTGAATAGATGACGACGGTGTCTTCGGTGAGCTTGAGTTCATCGAGGGTATCTAACAGCCGGCCGAGATTTTCATCGATGCCTTTGACGTGGCGGAGGTAGTCGAGGTGGACGTCGTTAGCAGAGAGACCGCGTTCTTTTAATACATCTTCTGGTGCGAGAGGCTTGTGATAGATTGTAGCGACTTCGCAGTTGGGGGTGCGCTTGGTGGTTTTGCCTTCGTAGAGGTTGCGCAGGCGTTTGGGGAGGTTGTCAGCACCGCGTTTGTTGTGAGGGCTTTTGAAACCGACGACCATGTTAAAGGGTTGGGTTTTGTCGCTTTGCTTGAGCCATGAGATAGCGAGGTCGGTGGTGACGTCATCGACCCAACCTTTGGTATCGTTCATCACGCCATTGATTTCGAAGGGGCAATCCTGGTAGATGCCTTGGTTGATGAAGCTGGCGGAGTGTTGGAAGCCGGGGCGTTGGCCTTTTTGGTCGCCCATGTGCCATTTACCGAAGTAGGCGGTAAGGTAGCCGGCATCGCGTAGCAAGGTGGCGTGGGTGACGGATGTTTCCGGAAACGGGGTGCTGTTGTCCATCACGCCGTTGATATGGGTGTATTGTCCGGTGAGGAAACCGGCGCGTCCGGGCGAGCAGATGGAGTGGGTGATGAAGGCATTGCGCATCCGGACGCCATCGGCGGCGAGTCTATCCATGTTCGGAGTTTCAAACCAAGGGTAGCGGGCGCTTTCGCCTTGCTCGCGTTGGACGACGCCCATGGCATCCCAGCGGTGGTCATCGGCGATGATGAAGATGAAATTGGGTTTCCGTTCGGCGGCTTGGGCTGAAAACGAGAGCAGAGCGCAGAGAGAAGTGATGAGGAGCTTGGGTTTCAGGGTCATGTGAATCGGATTATCCCATAACGTTTCACATGGTTCAAATCATTCACCAAATTAAATGAATGATTTACTGTTCCAATCCAGATCCGTCCCAGATTTGGCTGAAGCCGTTTTGTTCGATTTCGTTGACCAATAGATCGCGATGAATCGACATGAGAGGATTGATATCCGCTCCGCAGGCTTCGAGGGCTTGACCAGTCCAGACGTTGCATATTCTTGGGAAGTAGTAGGATTGCGGGGAATGAAGGAGGACGCCTTTACCCCAGCTCGATGGGCCGGTGGTGGTGGGTCTTCCGTTGGTATCTGGGATGGTGCAGTGATTGAGGAAGGAAGCGACGTATGGGCCGCGTTCACGAGGGATGGATTTCATCCAGATCCGCTGATTGGGTGAAACTTCTGTGACATTCCAGTGGATGGGGATGCATTCCATGACAGACGGAGATGGTAGGAAGATCGCATAAAAAATCTCGGCTGGGTTTAACATACCTTTTTTGACGTAGGCGTTTCGGTCACCCCACGAGAGAGTGACGTATTTGCAACCTGGGAAATTTTCCGGAGGAATGAAACCAGATTCTAACAGCCAATCGTAAGGAAACACCATGCCGGTGTGGAGATCGTCTGCGAGCATCCAGACCTGGATTTCGGGCGCGCGCTTTGGGGTGTATTTGGCGACGGTGTTTTTCTGCACGAGTTCCGATGGAGGGAGTGGTGCGGGAGGTAGGGTGACGAAGTTACAGGAGCTGAGTGCTCCGGCAATCAGGCCTGATATCATCCATGTAAAAAGCCGTTTGTTCATCGGATCAAATATCTCAGATGCGAGATGTTAGGGACTCAACGATTAGGAAAGAAATGAGCAGATGTATTGGCACAGGCCGTCGCTGACCTTGATGTCAAAGCCGCTGTTGGCGGGGACATGGAAAGAGCTGCCGGCTGCGTGGGTTTGGGTGGTGCCAGAATCTTTGATGGTGACCTCGCATGAACCTGCAGTGATTTCCATGAGTTCTGCGGCAGCGGTGCCGAAATAGAATGAACCGGGCGCGATGAGGCCCAGAGTCTTGCGTGAGCCATCGGCAAGGTGAATGGTGTGGGATACGACTTTACCATCGAAATAAATATTCGCGATGGAATCGACAGTAACGTTATTGAATGAATTCATAGTGGGTAGGTAGTAGTGTTTGGTTATTGGGTAGCGGCTTTCCACGCTTCATAGCCGCCTTGAAGGACGGATACATTGTGACCGCGTTCGGATAATTGGGTGGCGACAGTTAGTGCATCAGGGCAAGCGAAATCTGTGCAGTAAATCACCACAGGGCTCTGATTTTTAATTGCGGTTTTGATCTTCACTTCATGTTTCACGATGTCTTTGTCGAAATCGGCTTTTGGAAAACTCATTGCGCCAGGAATATGGCCAATTTTATAGAAGATGAGCGGTCGGACATCATAGATCAGAGCAGCGTTTCCTTGGGTGAGTTGATAAAGCGTTCCAAGGGGCATGCGAGTGATGGTTCCTGGCGTGGTAGGGGCTTTAACAACAGGAGTG
>CAMCYT010000146.1 GCA_945885485.1 Prosthecobacter debontii | reverse complement strand
GTTCGAGCCCAGGTGGCTTGATGGTGATGGATAGGGATCACACAGTTCTTGGTTTAGATAACTTGGAAAGCAAAGTGGTTACCAAGCGCCCGCCAACTCAGGAAGAAATACGCGCGATGCGTTTCGGGTGGCGCGTGGTCAAACACGTGAAGTCGAATGCGATCGTTTATGCGAATGCGGATCGCACGTTGGGAATCGGTGCTGGTCAGATGAGTCGGGTGGATTCGTCTAGAATTGCTATTTGGAAAGCGAAAGAAGCTGGTTTGTCGCTACAAGGATCTATCGTCGCTTCGGACGCTATGTTCCCATTCGCCGATGGGTTACAGTCTGCTATTGATGCAGGTGCAACCGCTTGTATCCAACCAGGAGGATCGATGCGCGATGAAGAAGTTATTGCTGCGGCGGATGCTGCGGGAATGGCGATGGTCTTCACGGGACACCGTCATTTCAGGCATTAAGAGGTTCTTGGTTTGACTCCGCTTTGCTCCGTCCAAGCGGTCAGAACTTCGTTTCGAGTGGATGGCTCGCTAGCGCTCACTCGGCTTTGTGGTTCTTGGTTCTCTTGTCCACCATAACCCGTAGGGCGACGGTGGATGGTTCTTGCCCCGGCGAGTTTAGACCCCTATATTTTCCGCGTTGATGAAGTTTGTTCCAGTCATATTTGCGATTTGCTTTGTTGAATTGGCGTTTAGTCAAGCGCCGCAAGTTCCTGTAACGACTACAAAGACTGATGCTACTAAATCTACTGAAGAGATCGTGGCCTCGGATGCTGCGCTGAAATTGGCGGAGTCGCTAGCGGCGAAGAAATCTGCGAGTGAGGGATCGATTCTTAATCGCAAGGATGCACGTGTCATTTCTCTGAAAATCCCAGCGCCACGCGGGCAGATTGTGGATAGAAACGGGGAACCGTTTGCACAGAACGAAGTGGCGTATCAGGTCGCGCTGCAATACCAGCAATTTCAGGATGTGAATCGAGCTTACGTGATCGATTGGGCACGGACTCGTATGGCGAAGCTCGATGGAGTGATTCAAATCAGTTCGCCGAAAACCGATGACGAGCTTTATGATCATTACCGGCATCGGCGTTGGTTGCCGCTTTATTTGAGCCGGATGTTGAGTGATGTAGAGGCGAAGAAGATCGAATCCAAATTGCCAGTTGGGTTGATTTTATCGCCTGTATATCGCCGGATTTATCCGCATAAAGGCCTGGCTGCGCATATCATTGGTTACGCGGGAAGCGTGGGGAAACTACCAACAGGTCCTATCAATTTTAATGAACCGCTTTGGGAGGAAAGTGAGGGGCGTGCGGGTTTTGAAAAACTTTTCAATGAGCAGCTTACGGGTGTGGATGGGATGAAGCGCTTGTTGTTCGATGAGAATGGAAATAAGTTGTTAGAAGAGCAGGTTAAACGTCCACGACCAGGTGGGACGCTGGTTACGACATTGAATTTAAAATGGCAAAAGCTTGCAGAGGAAGTGCTGGCGAAGGGATGCGAGCGTGGTGCTTTTGTGGTCATTGATGTGGTGACGGGTGAAGTGTTAGTGATGGCATCACGGCCGACGTTTGATCTGAACCGGTTTATTCCAGGTGTCAGTGGGGCGGAATTTCAAGCTCTCCAGAATGATCCAGCGACGCCGCTTTTTGGTCGTGCGTTTCAATCTTCTTATCCGCCGGCATCATCATACAAGCCGGTTGTTGCATTGGCAGCCTTGGATCTTGGAATCGTCGATAAAACCAAGCTGATTAATTGTCCTGCATCTATAACTGTTGGTAATCATACTTTCAAAAACTGGACGACAGGTCCTGAGGGTGAAATCGATGTGAACCGCGCCATAGCTCGTTCGTGCAACACATGGTTCTATCAAGTTGGAATCGATACTGGCGCATCCGTTTTTCTGGGATTATCCAATCGTCTGGGTTTAGGTGAAAAATCGGGACTGCCATTGATCGGTGAAACTCAGGGACTTGTTCCGA
Organism: Prosthecobacter debontii; assembly: GCA_945885485.1. GTDB lineage: Bacteria > Verrucomicrobiota > Verrucomicrobiia > Verrucomicrobiales > Akkermansiaceae > Luteolibacter. The sequence continues at coordinate 4,526 of CAMCYT010000146.1, read as the reverse complement.
CGAATGATTGGATGATGAAGAACGAGGGTCGTAAAATTTTAAAAGGAGACACAGCAAACATGTCGATTGGGCAAGGCAGTCTTCTGGCATCTCCATTACAAGTTGCACAGATGATGGCGGGGATCGGAAATGGAGTGGCGTTGCCAAAACTGTCTTTAATATCTCAAGTCCAAGATGATCGTGGGCGGGTTGTTCAGGCAATGAAGCCTGAGCGAAAAAATTGGCTCAGTGTGAAATACGAAGCAGTAGAAGTTGTGCGTGAGGGGATGAGAGATGTGGTCTCGAAAGGTTACGGAACGGGCCGAAGCGGAAATTTGACTTATACGACCTTGGCGGGAAAAACCGGGACCGCACAATGGGGTCCTCCGAGGTTAAATCAGCGTCTGGCATGGTTTGCTGGATTCCTACCTCACGATAATCCGCGCTATGCGTTTGCGGTTTTGTATGAAGGTAAGCCCGGTCAAAAAGTTTCTGGTGGGCGAATGGCTGCTCCTATGGTGAGAAACTTTTTTGAGCCTCTTAAAGATGAAATTAAAGAAATCATTGAGCCACCTAAGCGTGCTGTGGTGGTTGTCGCCGAAGGTGGAGATGGTAATCCAAATATCGTTCTCCCAGACGATGGTGAAATTCTTAAAGCCATTCCCATCGATGAACCCGAAATAGATAATGATCATGATAAACCATTAGAAATTCTCCGCGCTGTACCGGTTGATGAAAAAGAATTCATCGTCGATGATGATGAGGTGGTGGAGTGATGGGTATGGTCAAGGGGCCTCGCTTGACCGCAGATGCCACAGGTGAGATTTATGATTGTTAGTGAAATGTGCTGTCATTGGAAACTCACCATGATGGCGCGGTGGTCGGAGGCTTGAATCCAATTTGGGGTATCGATGATGCGGGTTGATGCTCTGTCGATGTGTGGTTTGAGGGATTTTGAGACTGTGATGAAGTCGATTCGATCATAGTTATCCTGTGTACTGTAAAAATAGGTCCATTTTTCTCCGCGCTGATCTTCTATTGGAACGGGTGTCATATAGTCGGGGCTACGGTAATTCCCTAGAATTGTTTTTGTGCTGAGGCTTTCGATGTGATCATTGAAATCGCCGTAGGCAATCAAGTGTGTCTCTGGATTCTGAGATAGAATAGAATCAATGTGTTTTCTAGCATGTTCCGCCTCCAGAATTCGAAGTTCTGCTTCGTTGAAGTCTGGAACAATACGTTTGGATTTTAGATGCAGCCCGATGAAGCGGGTGGTTTTTCCACCGATTTCAATAGTGACATCAAGAATCCCGCGCTGCATGGAATGCTGGGTATTGGGAATCGTGATTTCGGGTTGTTGTTTTGAGGTTATGGGAAATCGGGAGAGAATGCCGAGATGGCGGATCGGATCGGTTCCGCCAGTGTGATGAAAGTAGGGGAGATCGCGTCCTGCTTGTTTGAGTAGGAACTGAACTTCCAAGACATCCGCCTCGCTCCCGATTTCCGAGAGGCCGATAATCTCCGCGCCGCTGGAAGTTAAGATGTCGATAATAGCGCTTTTGGATTCTGGGCTTTTGTCAGGATTTTGGCTGGAGGTCAGCCAGTTTTTCAAATTGTAAGAAACAAAACGAAATGGGGTGGGATCATGATCCGATACTGAAATATTTGGGCGGTTTTCTGGACTTGGGAGTTTGGGGATTTGTCCGGATTGTTTCCAGGGAGGAGTTTCCGATTTTTGGAAATACCAAGTCCCTGCAAAAAGGAGCAGGGTAACGCCTAGGCAGTAAGCGAAGCGCAGCCAGAGAGAAGACTTACGCATGGGGGGAGGTGAATGGTGCGGATCAGTTCTAATGGCTGAATCCGTAATTGCAGATTAAGCGTCGTGAGATTCGTTGTTTGCTGCTGGTTTCACTTGGGCGCTTTTTTCAGTGGTATCTTTATCACGCTTAACTTCATCAGCGGAACGAGTGATTTCATGTTCGAACTCTTCGCGGGCTTTTTTGAATTCTCCCATGCTTTTGCCGACTCCACGTGCAAGTTCCGGGAGTTTTTTGGCTCCGAAAAGAAGAAGAATCACGACGAAAATCATGATCATTTCGGGTCCGCCTATAGGACCAATAAAGCCAAGGAATAAAAGATTCATGGAAATAATGTAGTTTAGTAAGGGGCGACATGCAAGCGACAAGAAGCGGTTGCTTGCTGGCGGAATTTCAATGGTTACTGCGGTTTGGGTAAAGATATTTCATTCTATAATCCGCAGTATTAACTGCGGATTATAGCCGTTATTAGTTAAAAGTTATGGGTTATTGGGGGGATTCTAAGATTTCAGATCGATTTATGGCTTTAGCCAGTGGGAGAAATTGCTATAGATCAAAGATTTTCCCGAGAAGTCATCTATCCCTTATCACTAATAACCTATAACAAATAACCATCTAGAAACCGCAGTTATCACTGCGGTTTCTAGATTCATGAAAGTCTGTCTCGAAAATCGGGATAGCCGAAGGTTCGGATGGTTTCGATATCGCCGTTTTCGTGGAGAAGAGCGATGGCTGGATGTTTTACCCCGTTAAATGTGGTGGTTTTGACCATGGTGTAATGCGCCATGTCGTCGAACACTAAAACATCGCCGATGCTGAGTTCTCTCGGGAAACCGTAGTCTCCAACGACATCTCCAGCGAGACAGGTAGGTCCGCCGAGGCGGTAGGTTGAAGAGGAGCGGGAGAGAGGGAAATTGGTAGAGTGGGGGTCAGAGGTGAGATGGTAGTGCTCGCCTTCCAAAGTCACTGCCGGACTGGTTGTCTCTGGTGACTGGTCTATGGCCTCTGACTTCTCCACCAAAAAAACATCAGGTCGGTAAGGCATTTCGATGACATCCGGCATGTGAGCGGTGGCTGAGATGTCGAGAATGGCGAGTTTGTGGCCGGCGGATTCGAAAACGTCCATGACGGTAGCACGGAGCACGCCGGTGTGGATGGCGACTGCCTCTCCGGGTTCCAACCAGACTTCGACATTGTAGTTTGCGATCGCTTGTTTTACGAGATTGACGAGGCGGTCTCTATCGTAAAATGGTTTAGTGATCCAATGACCGCCGCCCATGTTGAGGTAGGTGATTTGTTTGGAGCGGAGGAGATCACCGAATTTTTTGTCCACGGCATGGAGGGTGGTTTCGAGGTCGGGTGCGTTTTGTTCGCAGAGCGTGTGAAAGTGTAGGCCGGAGATTCCTGTGAGATCGGCGCCGATCAAGTGATCGGCGGTGATGCCGAGGCGTGAACCAGGGACGCAGGGATCATAGATGGGAGTTTGGCCGGTGGAATGTTCCGGATTGATGCGGAGTCCGCAGAGAACCTCGCCAGAGATGAAACGCGGATGGGCGAAGATTTTTTCCCGGAAGCGGAACCATTGGGTGAGTGAATTGAAATCGAGGTGATGGGTAAATTCTAACAGTTGATCGATATCTTCTTCATCGTAAGCTGGGGAGTAGGTGATGATGTGCTTTTTGAAATGTTCCTTTGCTAGCAAGCCTTCCCAAAGACCCGAGGCACAGCATCCATCGAGGTCTTTGACGATGTGAGGAAAGGCTTTCCAACATGAAAAACCCTTCAATGCGAGAACGACCTTGCAGCCTGCCTGATCGGCAACTTCACGCAGGATCGCGGTATTGCGCTGCAGAGCAGGGATGGAGATGAGGAACATAAGTGCGATGCAGGGTGTTTTGGGAGGGTGGGAAGAGTCAAGAAAGATGATAACAAGGAGGGGCTGCATTCTGCTGCCCATAGTGTTGACCTCGGCGGAAGAATGCCGCCGCTCCTTGTTGAAGAGGGCAGCCCCGATGTGTCGGACAGCCCCTCCTTGTTAACCCAACATCTGCTTTACCCATTCTGCCTCATACAGTGTAAACTCCCCGTCTCGTAGCTTCGCTTTTTCAGGATTTCTTCGGATGTATTTTGCGGCTCGAAACATATGCTCCCAATAGCGAATGATTCTATCGAAATAATCCTTCTGCCACAACGAACCTTCATTACCCATAACTACATTGATATCTTTGGATGAATATCCCTTCCATCCACCAATTACTTTTTCTAAGCTTCCACCTTCCACCAGCGAAAATAAAACATGCACATGGTTTGGCATAGCAACCCATGAATGCATGAGGAATCGCTCACCATCGAATAAGCTGAGTGAATTCGCGAGCGCATCGCGACAATTCAGATGACGCAATACACATTCACCAAACTCCATATCCATTAGTCGATCCGATTCTTTGGAGAATGTATTGTGATATTCTGCCTCCTCTATATCAGTCCATGGTTTGTGATGAGATCTTTCCCAATTCGATTTTTCGTTGATTAGGCGTTCTAATACATCACGTGGAATTGAGTCTTTTAGCCGCCATGTAACGAAATAAGTCGAGCCTTCTTGTTGCCAGTGGGGTAGGTGATTCTGCGTTTTTTCGATTTTAGCAAGGTCATTAAAAAAGCGCATGAGAATCTGTTAGTTAAGTTGGATTCAAGTGTCAAGGAGCGGCGGCATTTTGCCGCCGATATGGA
>CAMCYT010000145.1 GCA_945885485.1 Prosthecobacter debontii | reverse complement strand
TGGCTGACGTTGAAGTTGAAGAAACTGTGTTCCGCTCCATTGAAGTCGATCAAATGGCTGCGGTTGCCCCGCCATCTCATGCGGCGGCAAAAGGTGGTGATTTCTGAAAACGGCGTGACCCGATCCGATGTACCATGGAAAAACATCATCGGTGGCAGCTTTCTACGGACGTGCCGGGTAGGGCTCAGTTTGGTGCTGATTTTCGTGGAGGGGAAGCGCTCGGAGAGTTGACCTTTGGTCGTCGTGTTGACCAACGCGCTGAACAGGATCAGTGCTTTCGGGCGAAAAGGCGGAGCTAAATCCTTGTCCTTTCTCATCCCCAATAGAAGTGAGAGATACGCACCGCCAGCAGCTCCACTGAAAACCATTTTTGTAAGATCAATTCCTAGTTCACCCGCAGTCGCGTTGAGCCAGTTAAGGGCAAAAAAAGAATCATCAATCGCATCAAGTGGAGTCGACTGATGTTTCGAACTGATCCTATACTCGAAGCAAATTGCCACCATGCCGCGCGAGGTGAAGTGATGCGCGTGTGGAACGAATTGAGGCACCATGGACACATCCCAGTAACCGCCATGGAAGAAAAGGATCGCAGGTCTCGGAGCATTGGCAGGAGCATCAGGAAAAAACACATGAGCAATGAGATCGAAGCCATTATGGTTCACATAGACGTAGGTAGTCGCGGATTTGAGGAGCTCTTTATCCCGTGATTCGCCGATTGGAGCGATCTTCTGTAATATTTGACTCATGATTCGTTAAGGCGTTTTCCGGAGGTTTTCAAAACGCATGGATTTGTTTGTTGTGATTTCACGGGGTTTGTCCAATCGTTTTGTTTATGAAAGGTCTAATTCTGAGTTTTATTTTGATTTTCCCCAGTATTTCGATGGCTGACGAAGCTCTGCGAACCAATCTGGAGAAATCTTACTCTGTCTGGCGCGATTCACTGATCAAAAAGGATGTCCGTATTTGGCAGCAAGTGACTGCGGAACATCGTCAGGTGGAAGTTAAAAACCGAATTATTTCCGAGAAGCTTCCTTTTCCAGCTTCGGTTTTCAATCTGCCTACACCGCCGCCGCTTTTGAGCGGGTTAAAGTTTCTAACAGCTAGTCAAAAAGGCTCTACTGCCAAAGCTGCTTATTTTGGTAAAATTGATTTCGGTGTGGGTGGTGAACCAACCGAAAATCTACTCGTGCTTTCATTCGTTCAGAGTGGGGAACGTTATTTGTATGATAAAGTGGACTTTGTAAATCTAACCGCGTTGCCAGATGTGCAAAAAGAGTTAGCTGCGGGCGACATCACTTACCTGAAAGACGTTCCTGAAGCGCAGCCGTCTGGCACCGTGCCTGCCACGCCTGCGGCAGTGCAGCCAGCGACGACAATTGCCAAGGTTTACGTTTTCTGCCCGGGTAGAGAAGTCGATATCTTGGTTAACAAGGTGAGTCGGCATAAATTCATCAATAGCAAAGAAGCCGAAACGGTGATCGGTGGTGCGCGTGGGGGGCTTAACGAAGTCCAGTATGCGATCCGCAAACTTGATGAGGGAACAGGCAAAGAGGCGCTTACAATTCGTGTGTATCTGCTCTCGGAAGTGGCGGGGGTGAAACCGATCAAGGCGTTTGAATATCAGATTGATGAAAAAGGAACCCCTGCGCCTAATGGTTCCGCTAATTTTGACTTCAACAACGAATTACTCACCAAGCTCAAAGGGAAATAGGCCGACCCCATGGACTTTTCAAAATGGCAGGGCATGGATCCGCATCTTTTGGTCGGTTTGGTCAATACCGAGTTGCGAAACCAATCAGAATCGCTCGATGATTTAGTTAAGACTCATGATATATCTGAGGAGGAATTGATAGAGAAACTGCAAGCGGCGGGGTATGATTACCAAGCTGAACAGAGGCAGTTTCGGTGAGAAGGAAGGGTGAAGGGCGAAAGCAGAGCGATTGATAGCGAGTAAATCGTCGGGAATTCCGGCTTATTCTACAGGGAGGGAGGAGGAAATGGAGGAGAGGAGGGAAAACCCAAACATATCCATTTTTCATAGAATCAGCTCCTCGCCTCCTTTCTACCTCCTCTCTCATTTTTGAAAAAAGCCTGAACCTATCTATGGCCTGATACGAGAGATGGGTTATGAGTTCCGGCTTATTCTACAGGGCGGGAGGAGGAAATGGAGATGAGGAGGGTAAACCCAAACATATCCATTTTTCATAGAATCAGCTCCCTGCCTCCTTTCTTCCTCCTCCCTCATTTTTGAAAAAAAGCCCGAACCTTTCTCAGGCTTTATAAGATATCTCAGCCCATTTTCAGGTTTCGATTTTGGGTGCTTGCGCCCGTGCGGGGGATACTTTAGAAAACCGTAGTAATTATGGCTGCAGGATACACCGAAGACGACATCAAGAGTTTGGACTGGCGCGAGCACATTCGGCTTCGCCCCGGAATGTATATAGGAAAACTGGGTGATGGATCAGCTCCGGAGGACGGGATTTATATTTTACTCAAAGAAGCCGTGGATAACTCGATCGATGAGCATATCATGGGTCACGGCAAAGAAGTGAAGATCGAGATCGACGACGAAGGTCGGGTTGAGGTGCGAGATTTCGGACGCGGGATTCCACTCGGAAAGCTTTTTGACTGCGCCGCACAGATTAACACTGGAGCGAAGTATGACAGTGAGGCATTTAAAAAATCCGTTGGCTTGAACGGGGTGGGCATCAAAGCGGTGAACGCATTGGCATCCTTTTTCGAAATTCAATCATGGCGCGATGGTGAAACTAAAGCTCTTGAGTTTTCTAAAGGCCAACTGACTGTGGATATGAAAAAACCACGCAAGGATAACGAGGTAAACGGAACACGTTTGGCGTTTGAAATCGACCGCTCGATCTTTCCGGTAAAAACCCGTTTCCGCGATCCGTTCGTGGAAAAAATGTGCCGGTATTATTCTTACCTCAATCCGGCGCTCACCATAATTTTCAATAATAAGAAGTTCCGCTCTAAAGATGGTTTGTTAGATTTATTGCGCGAGGAAATGGAAACCGAGGCGCTCTATCCGCCTATTCATCTCATCGGTAATGATATTGAAATCGCCTTCACTCATTGCGCGGAGAGCAGCGAGGATTACTACACTTTCGTCAATGGCCAGAACACTTCGCAAGGCGGTACTCACTTAGCTGCTTTCCGTGAAGCGTTGGTACAGGTGATTCGTGGGTTTTACAAAAAACAATACGATCCATCGGACATCCGCGCTGGCATCGAAGCTGCGATCTGCGTGCGTATCATCGAGCCGGTTTTCGAATCGCAAACCAAGACCAAGTTGGGTTCCTCTACGATTGCTCCTGAAGGCGAATCACTGAGAACCTTTATCTTAAATTTCCTCAAATCATCGTTGGATAACTATCTCCACAAACACCCACAAGTGGCCGAGGCGATCCAGAAACGCATCTTGGCCGCAGAGCGTGAGCGCAAGGATTTGAAAGGAATTCAGAAAATTGCACGCGAGCGCGCGCGTCAGGCGAAGGTGCATAACAAAAAATTGCGCGATTGCCGGGTTCGTTTCGATTCAAAGCACAAACGCCGGGAAGAAAGCACCTTGTTCATCACCGAAGGCGACTCCGCATCGGGATCGATCACCAAGAGTCGCGATGTGGAAACTCAAGCAGTTTTCTCGCTCCGCGGTAAACCGCTGAACACATATGGACTGCCACGTAAGATCGTTTATGAAAACGAGGAGTTTGCCCTGTTGCAGGCAGCATTAAACATCGAAGATGGAATCGAAGCGCTGCGTTACAACAAAGTCGTCATCGCAACCGATGCCGATGTCGATGGCATGCACATCCGCTTGTTGTTGCTAACGTTCTTCCTGCAGTTTTTCCCCGAGATGATTCGTGATGGTCATCTTTTCATTTTGCAAACGCCGCTGTTTCGCGTGCGCAGTAAAAAGGAAACGATCTATTGCTACGATGAAGATTCACGCGTGAAAGCGATCGCGAAACTCGGTAAAACTGCAGAGATCACCCGTTTCAAAGGACTGGGAGAAATTTCACCTGACGAATTTCAATTCATGATCGGTCCCGATATGCGCTTGGATCCCGTTGAGTATGAAGAAGGCAAAGGCGTGAAAGAACTGTTAGCCTTCTACATGGGTAAAAACACCCCGAGCCGACAGGAATACATCATCGAGAATTTGAGAGAAGACGTGGATCGGCAAGTGGCGTGAGGAATTCACGCGAATGGGAATAGCCAGTCTATGTGTCATATCAGCCGTATTCGGTGAAATATTTTCATTCTCCGTTCGGTATTGTTCTGACTATGAAAATACTCCTCGCTCTTGGGTTCGCTGCTATTCTGAGTTCTTGTGCCACGCTTGCACCTCCCGCTCCCAAAGGTTCGGTGGATCATGTGGTGCTATTTTGGCAGAAAAATTCCGGCGATATCAAGGATCGCAAACAGATTACTGACTCCATTGAGCGCTTGAGAGTGATCGAAGGCATCACGATTCTGGACCACGGCACGGCCTTGGCTAGTGAGCGACCTGTGGTCGATGATTCATTCGACATTGGGATAGTGATCCGCTTTAAAGATGTTGATGCCTTACATGCCTACGAATCCGATCCACGCCACGTGAAGGAAGTTAAAGGTGTTTTACTTCCTTTAACGAAAAAAATCCAAGTCTATGACATCATACGTTGATGTGATAACCGCAGGCTCGACATGGTTGTAATGTCGACTGAATACTTGCTTATTTTTTATCTTCGTAAGCATGAAACTCTCCATCAGGATTAGGCAAGTCTTGTGCTTTACATGAGATTTTTTCAACTGAGGATGGGCGTCTTGAAGAATCCTTCGCTCATTCTCAAATTCCGCATCTCGATGTTGTTATTCATCATCGGCTTGGTGCTCTCTGGTGTGACGGCATTTCCACTTTTACTTGAGCTCAGGATTCTTACCAGATGGATGAGTGATATTGGACCAAGTGGTTTGGTTCTATGGTTAATAACCATTCGTGATGGGCTTGAAGCCACTTACGCCAGCTATCCTTGGATCGCCTATGGGACAGATTGGCTTGCTTTCGGTCACTTGGTGATCGCGATGTTTTTTATCCATCCGTTGATCCACCCACGTTTGAGCCGACCTAATATCATTGCCGGGATGGTTGCTTGTATTGCCATTTTTCCGCTCGCCATGATCTGTGGTTCACTACGCGAGATTCCATTTTACTGGAGGCTGATTGATTGTTCTTTCGGTTTGATTGGACTGATCCCGTTGATCTATTGCTTGCGTCTTCTTAGGAAGATAGAAGCGGAGACGGAATGATTCGATAGAGTCTCTGGTGTCCAAATTGACGGCAGTTGCACGGCTCGGTGCAAGACACAGAAGCTAAGACTTTGTATGATGGATGGATGATTGATTTAGAGCATCAATTACCTCACCACTCTGATTCACAAAACAGTAAGAAGTTCTCAAACAATGATTGAGGAATTCCTTAGCTGTCGAAACCGAGTCGGGTAGATTATACCCATTCGCAAGATTTGCAGCAATCGCAGCAGCTAGGGTGCAGCCCGTGCCGTGGGAGGCTCTGACGGCGAGTCGTGGAGAGGTGAAACGATGTTCGGTTTTACCATCGTAGAGGAGATCGGTGCAGTCTGGGGATGGCAAGTGACCGCCTTTGATTAGGACGGCGCAGTGGTATGTTTCTGACAGTGCTTTTGCGGCGCGGCTCATTTCATCGACGGATAAGATTTTTTCTCCAAGCAAGGTTTCTGCCTCAGGGAGATTCGGGGTTATGAGATAGGCGAGGGGAAGTAACTTTTCTCGGTATGCTGCGATGGCGTCTGCTTCGATCAAGCTCGCGCCTGTGGAGGCGATCATCACGGGATCGATCACGAGTTGGATGTGCGGATGGTTTTTGAAAATAGCAGCGACGGTTTCGACGTGTTTGGCGGAGCCGAGCATTCCGGTTTTGACGAGTTCGAGAGGGAAAGAACCAAGCATGAGGAGGATCTGATCTTGCAACATGGAAGGATCCACGGGATCAACCCTGCGGACGATATTCGCGGTTTCAGAAACGATACAAGTGACTGCAGTCAGGCCATGGAGGCCGAAGTGTTGGAAGGTTTTCAGATCGGCCTGCAAGCCGGCACCGGCTGAACAATCGGAACCTGCGATCGTTAGGATCGCTCGAATGGTTTCGGGTGATGGTTCAATTTGATTCATTGTTTCTTGATTCTTTGCCTCCGGCTTCCAATGGTTTCCACATGCAAGATGACATCAAGGAATTTGAACAACTTCGTGTGAAGGTGGATGATGTTATTTACATGCCTAGTTTGGATGCACCACCGAATAAGCCACATCCTTTCGTTTATTTCATTTCAATTTTCAATGATTCTGTGGTGCCGATCACCATACGTGCCAGAAAGTGGGTGGTGATTGAAGACGGAGGTGAAACGACTGTGGTGGAGGGCGATGGAGTGGTGGGTCAGCAGCCTGTGATCAAACCGGGTGAACATTTTTCCTATAATAGTTATCAC
>CAMCYT010000144.1 GCA_945885485.1 Prosthecobacter debontii | reverse complement strand
GTGAGGATTTGCTGCACACCGGAGCGCATAAAATCAACAACGCGCTTGGGCAGATTCTGTTAGCTAAGCGGCTTGGAAAAACCCGCATCATTGCGGAAACCGGAGCGGGTCAGCACGGGGTAGCGACTGCGACTGTGTGCGCGCGTTTTGGAATGGAATGCTTGGTTTACATGGGCAAGGTCGATATGGAACGTCAGGCGCTCAACGTGGCTCGGATGCGCTTGATGGGTGCGAAAGTCCGTGCAGTGACGGCGGGGCAAGCGACTTTGAAAGAAGCCGTCAACGAAGCGATGCGCGACTGGGTGGCTTCTGTGGAAAACACGCATTACATCATTGGCTCTGCATTGGGTTCGCATCCGTTTCCGATGATTGTTAGAGATTTTCATCGAGTGATCGGCGTCGAGACTCGTGAGCAAATTTTGGAACGCGAAGGACGTTTACCAGATCTTTTGGTCGCGTGCGTGGGCGGTGGATCGAATGCGATCGGTTTGTTTCATCCGTTTCTGAGCGATGAACATGTGCGCATGGTTGGAGTCGAGGCCGGTGGTGACGGGATCATTCCTGAGCGACACGCTGCGCGTTTCCAAGGTGGTAAACTCGGTGTTCTGCAAGGCACTAAGACATGGTTGTTGGCCAACGATGACGGCCAGATCGAGTTGACGCATTCTGTTTCCGCAGGACTCGATTACGCAGCGATCGGACCGGAGCATGCGTTTTTGCAATCCGAGGGGCGGGTCGAATACACTTATGCAACGGATGACGAAGCTTTGGCCGCGTTTAAAGAACTCGCGCATACTGAAGGAATCATCCCTGCATTGGAAAGCGCGCATGCGGTGGCTTACGTTTCCAAAGTTGCGGGCTCCTTGCCTAAATCAGATATTATTATCATTAACCTTTCGGGTCGTGGTGACAAAGACGTCGAGCAAGCGGCGAAATATCTACTTGGAGATTCGCCGGAATAAATTTGCGCCGTCATTGCTCTCAACCAGAACCAATCGCCATGAAAAAACTATTTCTTCTCACCTCTATTTTCTCTGCGTTGTTTATTTCGACGGGTTGCAGCCAAGAAAAAATAGATCGCACTAATCAGGCAAAAGCCCAGCAAAACAAACCGGTTGAAGTTCCGTTAGAAAAAGGCATGGCGAAAGCGTATTTCGCGAGTGGATGTTTTTGGTGCGTGGAAGCGAGTTATGAGAGTGTGAAAGGCGTGAAAGAAGCGATTTCCGGTTATTCCGGTGGTCACACCGAGAACCCGACTTATGAGTCGACCAGCACCGGAACCACTGGACACGCCGAGGCGATTGAAGTGATTTATGATCCGAAAGTGGTGAGTTTCGCGACTTTAATAGATGTGTATTTCGCTTCACAGGACGTGACCCAGGTCAACGGTCAAGGTGTGGATAGAGGTTCGCAATATCGCTCAATCATTTTCTATCAGAACGAAGAGCAGAAAAAGATCATCGATGAGAAAATCGCGGCGATGAATACGAAGATCGCTCCGAAAGAAGTAGCCGCTGAAGTTTATCCGTTTCAGAAATTCTGGGTAGCGGAGGCGCATCATCAGGATTTTGAAAAAAACAATCCGGAGAACGGATACGTCCAGAAAGTATCGATTCCGCGGTTAAAGAAATTTCAAGAGAAGCTGCCTGAGGTTTTGAAGAAAGATTGAAGATACCAGATGCCTGATCCAATTTATGTGAAAGAAGCCTTCGCGCGTATTGCCGATCGCTATGTGATGACCAATCATGTGCTTTCCATGGGCATGGATGTGTGGTGGAGGAAGGTGGTGACGGGGCGGATCAAACGGCTTAATCCCGCAAAGTTGCTCGATGTGGCGAGTGGAACGGGTGATCTTGCGTTGAGTGTTCAGGTTGCGATGCCGCAAACGAAAGTGATCGCAACGGATTTCTGCGCGGAAATGCTTGAGCTTGCTTCGAGCCGTGGAGTGCGCCAAACCTTGGTGGCGGATGCGCTGGAGTTGCCGTTTCCCGACGGTGAATTTGATGTCGTAACGGTGGCCTTCGGTTTGCGTAATATGGGGGATTACGAGCGCGCGCTAAAAGAAATGCGCCGCGTGCTCAAGGCGGGTGGAAGCTTATTTATTCTAGATTTCTCATTGCCCAAAGGCGTGTTGTGCGTGCCGTATCGCTTTTATCTGCACTATATCCTACCTAAACTGGCCGGGTTACTTACAAAACAAAAAGACGCCTACGAGTATCTTGGTGGCTCGATCGAGCAATTTCCGTCAGGCGCGGCAATGATCGCGTTGTTGGAGAAAACGGGCTTCGGCGAGGCGACCGCAAAGCCTATGACTTTCGGGGTGGTGAGTGTTTACGAAGCGGTCAGGGAGGGCTGATTTCTTCATTGAATAATATATTTCTCCCGCGGATAATTTTTGGGTTGTCAAAAGACAGCGGGGAATCCTTACTCGCGCCCCGCCCGCAAGGATGTTGTGAGGCCCGATAGCTCAGTTGGTAGAGCAGCGGATTGAAAATTCGCGTGTCGCTGGTTCGAATCCGGCTCGGGCCACCATTCTTCGGGTCTACACCAAAGTTTGGGTCTACACCAAAGATTTGCGAGTGAGAGCTGAAACTAGACTGTTAGAAACTAACAGTTACACCAAAATGAAGCTTTCCGCTCCCTAGACCGTTCACGCCGCTACTATCCATGACCCAGCCGTAACTAGTCCGCAAGCTGGCGTGTTCACCGTACCGGCAGTTGAGACCAAGCCCGAGCGTTTGCAAACTTTGATCGGGTTCACCAGCGACCGCGCCGCTGCTGTAGAGCTGGGCAAAGTCGTAGAATCCGTAGAGACTGTTTTGGTCGAACTTTTCGCCCTCCATTTTCGAGATGGAAAAGGGAGGGGCGTGCAGTTCCACACTGCCCATCCAGCCTGAGTCACCCCGTGCCACATTTTCGTCCAGACCCCGGACGCTACGATAGCCGCCGGCGAGGATCTGCTCCGTGGAAATAAGCCGGTCGTCCGCGATCTGCCCGTTGGCGCGGAGGACGAGGGCAAACTCGGCCGGCAGCTTGACGTAACGTTCTAGCCCGCCGGTGAAGTAGTGGTAGCGCGCCGTGGAACCGGCCCGGAGGACATTAAAGTCGGTGTCGTTGTTCCCTTCGGTGATGTCTCCGGGGCTGTAGGCGAGCCCAGCATCGAAACGGGTGTAGCCGTGATCGTCAGCGAGGGTGACATCGTAGTCGATACGGAACTGAAAGACTTCGGCGGTAGTGGCGGAGACGCTGTTGCCGCCGAACAGGATATCCGTGTTGGTTCTCTTGAAGTCCCAGCCTAGAGAAAGGTTCTGGCGGTGCTTCCCTAAGAGCTTGGGTGGATACATCTTGTAGTCGATGGAGGTCTGGATACTTTCACCCTCCACATCCGGACCGCTGGCATCGGCCGTGTTGCTTAGGACGTAGGCGCCGATAAACTGGAGTCTGTGCCGCCAAGCGAAGGGAATTTCATAGACGATGGAATGGGCGCGCAGATTGTCGAAATCATAGTCCGAACCGAAGTTGTAGCCGAAGCTCTGCTCGGTATCGAGGACGTTTGGCAAGTTGAAGCCGACTGCCCATTCCTCTAGTCCGGTGGCGGCCACGCCGGTGTTTCCAAAGCTGGTGTAGGCGCCAAAGCTATATAGGTCGTCAACCTTCAAGATAACGTCGCTGGTGCCATCGTCCGTTCCCCGCTCATAAACCAGATCCACGCGGCGGCTAAGGTTGGTGTTGATCCAGTTAATATCGCTCTCAATGACGGAGCTGTTGATGGGTTCACCTTTCCGAGCGCGGATTTGCTTCAGGAGATATTCAGGTTTGGAATGCTTGGCTCCTTCCACGGTCACCTCCCCGAGAACTGCCTCGCGGATGACGATCTGAAGTTTCCCGCCCGTTATGTTTTGCTCCGGCAGATAGACGTCGACGAGCGGGTAGTCGGTGGTGCGGTAGGCATTGATGATATCCTTTATGACGCCTTCCAACACGGACGCGGAAACAGGCTTGCCCAGATAGGCCGACTTCAGACCCGCGGCCAAACCTTTGGGCAGATCCAAGTTGGGACCGACCATCACGGGGGCGTCAATTCGAAAGGTGGCCTCCAAGTCGACCTGATTCTGATTAGCCATGAGCCGGATGACCGCCAAATTTACACCGAGAGACGAATCGTCCGCATGGGTATCCTTTTCGACCTTGGGAAACTTATCGCCGCCCTCACGGGGTTTGGCGGAAGGAAGTGCTTCCTCGCGCTGGGACCCTACTTTATCCATGAGATCACCCTTGGGGTCGGGTGCAGCTACCAAGAGGCTATAAAACCCGATCAGTGGTAAAAATACCAAAACCCAGAACTCTTCGGGTAGTTTTCTCTTCCAGTATTTATTTTGCAGCATGGTTTAGTGAGGCGTGTGTGTTTGAATTCCATCGAGCGATCCGGCGCGTTCCCTCTTGGTCTCTAAAGAAATCTTGACTCCCAAAGTCTGCGAGGTGGGGAGATCGGGCACGATTCCGAAGTCGAGTGACAGGAGACAGTAAAAGGCTGCGGCGCTGGAAGTGCGCTGGAGTCCGATCGATTCTGCTAAAGTCTAACTGATTAACTGCTCCGAGAGCCTGGCGAAGACCCAAGGCGGCTTGTCGGCTCGGCGGCATACGTTTCATCGACCATCCCAGCAAAATCGAGTCTGCCCAGAGGTGGTTTTTTTTCTGCCATAGCTCGTTCATATCAGTAAAATTTTCCGGATACGTCAGGATTATTATGGATTGGTAATCGGAGCCAAAGACTCTTTATTGACGGTTTCGAACAGCTCATCAAAGGTTTCCTTATTCGTGCTATTCTCTAGGAAATTTTCCGTCTCTGGAGACGGTTTCGTGCCACTAAAGTCGGCGGATAGAGGACCATCCGTAGGCCCGACGGTGCCTTGCGCAGGAAATCCCATGGACTGGAAAAGCTCGGATTCTAGCTGAGCGCCCGTTGCGGTCTGAAGGTTCTGAGTTGTCTCATCACTGGGAGGTGTGCCGCTGGCATCGAGAGTCAAGGTACCACCTTCGGGAACGGCCCTAGTTTCCCCGTTACCGCCGAGGGACAGGAACAATTCGGAAGCCGAACCGGAACTGATGTTGGACTGCAAGGCTGAGTTGGTCTCTGCCCGGGGTGGTGAACCGGCGATTCCCACGGAGGCCGGGCCATCGCCCGCCGAGGCGGGCGCTGTGCCATCGCCGCCAAGGGCTAAGCTGAGGCCCTGCGCGGTTGCAGGGTTGATGGCTTCATTCAACACTTGGCGAGTTCTCGGCGTCGGAGGAGGCGCCTGCGGCTCCATAGCACTGGGGCCATTAGTAATTTGAACGCTGACTGCGGGGTTAAATCCGGCGGCCAAGGCCAACTCCGTAAAGGCCGTATCACTAGTGGCTGTGCCAAGAGAGGCCTGAGTTTGGGGAGTCGGAGCCGCGCCTCCAAGCCCAATGGCCAAGGAACCTTCGTCACTATTGACATTCGCCACCGGTGGAAGCCCAAGCGATGAAATAAGCTCTATCTGGGATTGGGCATTTGTGCTTTGAATGATATTGGTCTGTGTCTCGGGAGAGGCGGGAGGGCCTCCACCGATACTGGCAGGTCCCGTGGGCGCGGAGCCTGTGGCCGGAGCGGTCACAGTCGTCGCTGGGCCGACCGAGGCGTTGGTGCTGGAAAAAAGTCCGCCCCCGGCAGGCGGAGTCGAAGCTGGATCTGGGGCTGGATCTGGGGCTGGGGCTGGGGCTGGGGCCGGCGTCTGGGAGGTATTCTGGGCGATGAGTTGCACCGCGCCGATGCTGAAGCTAGACGTGGTTTCGGAGGTTCCGCCATTTGCACTGCTGAAATTGTTCGTGGCCGCTGGAAAAGTCGGCGTGCCATCAACTCCGCCACGCGTGGGAGCGGTCGGAACAGGAATGACGTTCAGGGTATTGACAGTTTCGGTGACAGTTGCGGGGTTGTTGTTCACGTCCACGCCATTGAGGAGAATAGTCACGTCGGACATAGCGACGGAACTGTCGTTGCGAACGAAATTTTCTAAGACGTTCAGAATGCGGCGTCCGCCAGATCCGTTGATGGCCCCTGAGCTCTGGATGGTGAGGGTGTCAGTGACGTTCAGGTCTTGGAAAAGCGTCGTGGTAAAGTTGCCCTGATTGATTTCCAGTCTCTCGATGGTGCCGCCGAAGTTGATGGCGTAGTTGTCGATGATGATGATCTTCTCGGATCCAGACGCGCCGCGGATGGTGCCGGTGCCGGTGAGTCTGCCGCCGACGCCACTGCCGCCGCTGCCGCCGAGGTTGAAATCGTTGGCCAAGATGACGTCACCGCCGGACTTGGCGATGTTCAGGTTGCCCAAGATGCCAGTGCCGCTGAGGGTTTGGTCGGTGGCACCGTTCAGCGTGAGTAATGCGTCGGCCATGCCGAAGTTGGTGTCGGCATTGAAGACATCGCCGCTGACGTTGAGGTTCCACGTTTCACCGAAACCGATGATGGCGCCGGTGTTTTGAATGGTGAGGGTGTCAGTGACGTTCAGGTCTTGGAAAAGCGTCGTGGTAAAGTTGCC
>CAMCYT010000143.1 GCA_945885485.1 Prosthecobacter debontii | reverse complement strand
GAAAAAACGCCGGATCAGCTGATTCTTGAATTTTTTGCGATTCCTGATTTTAAGAAAGTTGAATTTCATGTGTTCGATCCTTTTGTTATAAATAAAAAAATCCAGTGATACCTAAACTTCAGGCCTATCCACTAGCATGCTGAACGTTTCTTCGAGTGCGCGCAGAGTATCTGAGTCTTCGATTTTTTTATCGTCTTGAGTGGTGATGTAGAGGGTGTCCATAGCGACGCCTTTTTCGGTGCAGATACGGGCGTGGGCAGTGTCTAGTCCAGCTTCATTGATGGTGTGGAAAAGATCATGGAGCAGGCCGATGCGGTCGAGAGCTTGGATCTCGACGGTGGTGCAAGTGGGGTGGAGATCGTTGGAAACGCGCGCGCGGACTGGAATGGAGACGCCGGTTTCGGTGCGAGGTTTTAGGAAATTAATTTTCCGTTTGAGGTAGTCTTCTGGCTGGTAGTTTTCGGTTTCGAAGATGGTGGTCAAGGTGTGGATGAAGCGACTCCGCGTGGAAGTGCTAGAAACCGGTTCGAAGTTGGTGGTGCAGACGCGGAACATGTTGAGCACGATGTTGTCGGTGCGGGTGAAGAGGTCTGCGGAGAGGATGTTTATTTGTTCTGAGGCGAGGGCGCAGCAGAGTTTTTCGAGAAGAAGTGGACGGTCGCGTGACGCAAGGATGAGGGTGGAGTAGCCTTTGTCTGGGTGGTCGGTCCATTTCACGCAGTATGGGTGAGAGGATTTGCCTTCTTGCTCGGCAAATAGGAAGTGTCTGACGGTACGGACTTGGGTTTTGATTTCCGCACCTTCGCGGTAGGCAAAGGCGGCTGCGGGGGTGCGATCGAAGTGTTGGCGGATGTCATCGTGGTAATCCTCGCGCATTATTGAGAGAACTTCGTCACGGAGCTGGATGCGGTTGGCATCAAGCTTGCGTTGGAAGTTTTCGCGACCCTCTGTTAGAAATGCGTGGGTGGCGGTATGGAGTTGAAGCATGAGGGAGGATTTCCATCCGTTCCATGCATCGGGCGCGGTGCCGCTGGTGTCGCAATAGGTGAAGAGCAACATCGCATCGAGGTATTCGGTGTTTTTCATGATCGAAGCGAATTCCGCGATGACTTCCGGATCCTCTAGATTTTTAGTGGTGGCGAAGCGCCAGAAGGTGAGGTGGTTATCGACCAGAAACATGATCAGGGCGCGGCGCGGCCCTTTGATCTGCATGCGTGAGCAAAGTTTGATCGCGAGCATGGCAGAGCCATCGATGTGCTCACGGACATTTTCAGAGCGTCCGGTATCATGTAAAATGAGAGCGACGTAGAGGGCGTAGGGATCGACGATTTCGAGGAAGAATTTCCTAAACATCGCGAAGCGCGGGTCGGTGGAATCGATGAGTTTATCGAGTTCATCGATGCAGCGCAGCGTGTGTTCGTCTGCGGTGTAGCGGTGGAAGAATTCGTGTTGGACGAGGCAGTCGAGAGCACCGAATTCCGGGAGGTATCGGCCAAGGAAACCGATGCGGTGCATTTGGCGAAGGATACGGGCGACCTGGCCTTTTCGTTCGAGAATGGCTTGGAAGGTTTCGCGGTTGGCTTTGAGGTAGCGGAACGGTTTGTCGATGTCATCCCAATGGCTCGCGATGAGGCGTCGCATCTGAGGGGAGAGCCTGAGATTGCGAAGTTGGGTGTGTTGAAACAGTCGCATCATGCGGTGAGGATCATCTTTAAAAATGTCCTGATTAGCTGGGTAGATGCGGCCATCTCGGGCGATAAATTCATCGAACTCTTCGCGTTTTTTTCTTCGAAAAGTGAGGTATGAAGTAAGGCCGCTGTCCGCGATGGTTTCCTTCTGGATCTGGAAGGTTTCCATGATCGAGTTGGTGTGGTTGTAGAGGTGGCGGGTGTGGCGGTAGTAGTCCCGCATGAATGATTCGGTGCGGCGAAGAATGCTGCGTTCTGGATAACCGAAAGCGGTGGCGACGATGCCTTGCAACTGGAGTGTTAGAATGTCAGTGGCTTTTCCGGTATGATAGTGGAGTTCATTACGAACACGCATAAGGAAATCGTAGGCTTCTTCGATTTCTTTGAGAGTGTTGGAAGTGATGATGCGGTCCTCAGATAATTTTTTCAGATCGCTACTGCCAGTTTTTACGCGAGCGATCCAAAGGATGTTTTGAAAATCGCGTAGCCCTCCACAGGATTCTTTGACGTTGGGTTCTTGCAGGAATACGGTGTAGGAACTCTTCTTGTGACGGGAGCGGAGATCTTGACTGCGGGTTTCAAAGAAGGCGTCCTGCCCTTTACGAATACAGTATTTTTCGAAAGCGTTGAGGAATTGTTGATAGAGATCCGAATCTCCTGAGATGAGTCGGGTGTCTAGGAGGGATGTGAAATTTTGTTGGTCGGAGCGGGCTTGTTCAATGCACTCCGCGATGGAGCGGCAGGCGTGGCCGACTTTGAAACCCATGTCCCAGAGAGGATAGAGGACTTGTTGAACAATTTCTTGGACGTTTTTTGGAAGTTTGTTAGAAGCGCGTGGGACGAGGAAGAGAATGTCGATATCTGAACCGGGATTCAGAGTGCCACGGCCATAGCCGCCAGTGGCGACGAGGGCGAGTGGCGAGGTTTCGGTTTCTTGTGAGTTGAGAGTAGCTTCGAGGATGGTTGTTAGAATCGTATCGATGAGTTTTGAGCGCGACTCGCATATTTCGACCCCGCCTGCACCTTCACGGTGGAGTCCGAGAATTTTCTTTTGCTCTATCTCCATGTAACGCTGGTATAGAGCCGTGCGCTCAGAAGGAGAAAGCAGGCCTTCGATCGCTGGCTGGAGGGAAATAGATGAGGTGTCGTCGGACATTGGAAATAGTTGAAAGTGGCTAGTGATCCGCCGTCGCTAAAGCTATGGCGGACAGGTCAGTGGAAGAGTTAAACAAATCAGAAATCAAAAATCCTCAATCATCAATCATCAATCCATTGGGTCAGACTGCGGTCTGATTGACGATTGATGAGTGTTGATTTTTGAATAAAAATTAAATTTCTAAGCACAGTTTTCCAATAGTGGCGGTGGATTGGAGTTGTAGGTGGGCGGCTTTGAGAGTTTTGGCGGTGAGGACTTCTGCCGGGGCTAGATTGAGTTTGGGAAAAGTTCCAGCGTCGCAGCGGTTAGCGATTTCTTGGAGAATTTTGCCTTGGCGTGACATGTCGGAGGTCTGGTAACGGGAGCGGGTAGGCATGTATTCCCAGACGATGCGTGGGGATTTGAGACGCAGTGGATTGCCGATATCGATGGGATTTTGGGTTTCGACGATCAAGCCGATGGAGCCAAGTGGAGCGATGAGATCAGCGGTTTGTTGCCAGTAAGATTCCGTATCGTGGAGGTTGGCAATCAAGGGAAAATGTTTGAAACCAAGCGATTCAATCTGTGGGCGAAGCGGCTCGCGGTGGTTGATGATGTGATCCGCCCTGAGTTGTTGGCACCAGTTGCGGGTTTCCTCGCGTGAGGCGGTGGCGACGACCGTGAGGCCGGCGAATTTTGCGAGTGGAATGAGCGCGGAACCGACACCTCCTGAACCATTGATGATGAGGATTTCGGTGCCGTAGGGGATTTGACCATCGGTCATGCGTTCAAAAAGCAATTCCCATGCGGTGATCGAAACGAGGGGCAAAGCTGCGGCTTCGGTGTAAGAAAAACTTTCAGGCTTCCTAGCGACGAGAGCGGCTTGCACGGTTTGGAATTCGGCGTTCGAGCCCGCGCGGGTGACATCGCCGGAGTAAAAGACTTCATCGCCGATGGAGAATGATTTCACATCAGAACCCACGGCTTCGACAACGCCCGACGCATCGAAGCCGAGGATGCGAGGTGTGGTTAGATTTTCTGTGCCGAGAGATTTGCGGACTTTGGTATCGACTGGATTCAGCGAAACGGCACGGACTCTAACAAGAATTTCATCTGCTACAGGTGTTGGGATGGGCGTTTTAAATTCGATGATCGAATCGATGGAAGAATTGAGTGCACCGAAAGCTTTCATGGTTTGATGGGTGTGAGGTCTAGGAAACGCATACCATAGGTGATGATGTATGGCAGGGAAAAGATCGAGACAATCGTGGTGGCGATGATGACTTGGACCGCGACGGCGGGTCGTCCACCGTAGATTTTTGCGAGCAGGATGGGAACCATCGCCGCGGGCATAGCGGCTTGGACAAGGAGAACTTGTTTAAGCTCGGCGGACATGGGGATGAATTTAGCGCAGAGGATGAAGACGATAGGGGCGAGAAACATGCGCACTAGGATGGAGCCGAAAATGATTTTCCATGAAGGTTTTTCCGTGCCGACCAGGTCGAGCATCGATGCACCAGTCATAACGAGCGCGATGGGAAACGCGCCAATCCCTACTATATAAATCAATTGGCGAGGCGGACCGGTGATCTTGTCGTCGAGGTGAAGTAGAACGAGTGATAAACCGACAACGACGGCAATGATGGGTCCGTTGATCATTCGTCTCAAATTTAACTTACTCTCCCCACTCAAGAGCATGACGCCGAACGACCAGATCGCGATTTCGACGCCGATGTTGTGAACGAAAAGCACAGCGACCGCTGAGGTTCCCCAGAGGATCTGCACAACGGGGACGGCGGTGTAGCCGTAGTTCTGGCAGCCAGAAGCTAGGGCAAACGTACGTCTGCCATGACCGGGTTCTAGCCCGATGGCTTTTCCAACGAGATAACCGATCGCGATTCCAACAATGATGAGAAAAAAACCGAGGCCGATGCCTGTGACGAGAGTGGAGTAGTCACGTAGAATGACCGCCCCCAGCATCCGATCGAGGATAAAGCAGGGTGTCATGACCCAAAAAATGATCTGCATGATCTTGGCATCATATTTCTGTTTAAGAATTCCTATTCTCCGCAGGAAAGCGCCACCGATAATCAGCAAATAAACCGGCAGAACCGATAGGAGAATGGTGGTGGGCGTGATCAAGTCGCGGGAAGTTTTAGCCTCGATTTCCGAAACGCCAAGGAAGAGTTAGTGGATGAATAGGTCATATAGGACTTATTGGACCTATTAAGTAAGTGGTTTGGGGGTTGCGCTCGGGGGGACATCGATGAAAGTGAATTAGCGCTATGATGAATATTGAGCAAATTAAAGAGGTTTTGAAGCAGGTGAAGTATCCGGGATTTTCTAGAGATATTTTATCATTTGGGTTGGTGAAAGTGGTCGAGGTTGAGGGCGCTGATGTGACGGTGAAGATCGAGGTCGCTACTCGGGACGCGAAGATTCCGGAGCAAATTTTCAAAGACGTGCATGCGGTTTTGGGTGGGGTTGTTGGGATAGGCACGGTGAAAGTGGATGTGAATGTCAAGGATGCGCCTGAGGCGGCGTCGGGTGGGGTGGGGAAAAGTTCGATCCCGGGAGTGAAGCGGATTATTGCGATTGCTTCGGGTAAGGGTGGGGTTGGTAAATCCACGGTATCGGCAAATATCGCGGTGGCACTTTCCAAACGTGGGTTAAAAGTCGGGCTGTGCGATTGCGATCTCTACGGGCCATCGATCGCGCAAATGTTTGGAACCACGGAGCGGCCGGATGCGAACGAGCACGACGAAATCATCCCGATCGAGGCGCACGGCTTGAAGCTGATGTCGATGGGATTTTTGTTAGAAGACAAATCACCCGTCATCGTCCGCGGTCCGATGGCGACGCGTTACACTCAGCAGTTTTTGCGTCAGGTCGCTTGGGGTGAGCTGGATGTGTTGGTTTTGGATTTACCTCCGGGAACGGGCGATATCCAACTCACGATTGTGCAAACGGTTTCAGTGGATGGCGCGGTGATCGTGACGACTCCTCAAGAAGTCGCGCTGATCGATGCGCGCAAAGCGGTCGCGATGTTTGCGAAAGTGAATATTCCGATTCTTGGTTTGATCGAAAACATGGCTTGGTTCGAGGGCGATGACGGCAAACGTTATTATCTTTTCGGTGAAGAAGGCGGCGTGCGTGAGGCGGCGGATATGAATGTGCCTTTATTAGCGCAGATCCCGATTGATATTCCGACGGGTCGCGGTGGGGATGACGGGGTTCCGATTGCTTTGACCGATCCAGCGAAAAGCAAGGTTTCTGCCGCGTTCCATCAGATGGTGGCGGGGTTGGTGATTTGTTGATTAAATTATAGGTCTTATAGGACGTATAGGACCTATATCTTATATGGAATATTGCTGTATTCGTTACTGATGGATTTGAGGTGCAGATTTGGTATTGCGTGAAATGGTGGGATGGTTAATTTGACGGGACTATGATCGTTTCACCGAAAATTCGCGGCTTTATTTGCACCACGGCGCATCCGGAAGGATGTGCGAAACACGTAGAAGAGCAGATTGCGGTCGTGAAAAAGAGAGGGCTGATAGCGCAGGGACCGAAGAAAGTTTTGGTGATTGGTTCCTCGACGGGTTACGGCTTGTCCTCACGCATCGCTGCGGCTTTTGGATCGAATGCGGCGACCATCGGGGTGTTTTTCGAAAGACCTGCTTCTGAGGACAAATGTGCGACCGCGGGTTGGTATAACACCGTGGCTTTTGAGCGTCAG
>CAMCYT010000142.1 GCA_945885485.1 Prosthecobacter debontii | reverse complement strand
GAGATCGATGCCTCTTTGCCTGTCCTTTTAAAAAACCTACGTGGAGATTTCTTCTGCCTACCTTTCGGACCACAAACCGATGGACCTCCTCACGGCGAAACAGCAAATAAGGCATGGAAACTCGTTTCCCAAGATGCGAACTCTCTCACCCTTGAAATCGAGGCATCGGATGTTTCCGCGAAAATCACTAAGACCCTCTCCCTCCGCCCCGGGGAAACCGCTATCTATCTAACCCATCTCATCGACGGACTCGAAGGCGATTGGTCTTATGGCACCCATCCGATTTTGGATCTTTCTCATCTACCTGCTGGCTCAGCAAGACTCAGCGTTTCTCCGTTCCGTTGGGCATCGGTTTACCCAGAATACTTTTCCAATCCGGCCGACGGCGCCCAACAACAACTCGCAATCGGCGCCATTTTTTCCAACCTGTCAGAAGTTTCTCTGGCCGATGGCGGAACAACCGACCTGAGTTATTACCCATCAAACTCCAATAGCGACGACCTTGTGATGATGGTTTCAGAAGCCAGCACGGAAGAACAACCCTTCGCATGGTCGGCTTGTGTGTTCGATGGATTTGTTTGGTTTACTCTAAAAAACCCAAGCGATTTCCCCGAAACCATGTTCTGGCTATCCAACGGCGGTCGCTCAGCCACACCATGGAACTCCCGCCACACCGCACGCATCGGTATCGAGGACGTCTGTTCCCATTTCTGCGACAGCGTGGACGTCTCACGCAAAGACCTCCTTCACAACTTGGGTGTCCCCTGTACCCGTAATTTCTCAAAAAATCAGCCAGTCACGCTGAAAAATATCCAAGCCGTCGCCGCTGTGCCTACCTGCTTTGGAAAAGTCGAATCAATCATTCCCGTGAGTGAATCAGAAATTAGAATCACCGGTGAAAACGGTGATATGGTTACGATTCCGCTGAATTGGAAGTTCGTGACGGGTTGATAGTTTTTCTTATATTGAAAATAGAACGACTACTAGCGGTTGAATAGCAGCATCTTCTTAGCCATTGTATTCAATCTTGCATGTTGTTCCAATAGAAGCCGCAAATGCACGAACTCTGTCTTCATTAATTTTAGCAGGAATCCAGATCTCGTTCTTGGGGAAATCATAGAATTCAAGAAGTAGAGCATCACCCAGATAAACAATTAAATGATCACAAATTTCAGGCTCAGCGTGAATCTCGGATAGTTTTTCTAGCCCTGACAGCAGAGTAATCGTAAAACCACATCGAAAATATTGTGTCTTGAGTTTGCCAAATAGTGCACCGTAGGTTCCGTGAATTGGGAGATATGGTCCTTCTTGGATGTGGGATGATAGTAAACTTGTTATATCTTCGGCGATGCTAGATCCTTCGATAAATAGAGATGTTGCTTCAGGAAAATGACGAGCTAACTCGCGGAAGAACATCGTAGAATCAATCCTAGATTCTGCCAGTGTCCAGTATGGAGGAGGGCTCGGCATAAAATTTTCTTAGCTAACAGTTATTCCACGACAAGTCGCGACGCAAAGCGACTCGTCGTTTTTGATGGGACGGAGAATTGCGACATAGATGTTTGGTAAGAAAGGATGGCGCTGAGTTCAATATCAAAGGCCAATCTCATGATTTCCTGATATCTTAATGCAGCCGGCCAGAGGCACGGCTCACCTATACGGGTCTGAGCAAATACCCCGCGACCCATCCCTGCGCGCTCGCCTCATTCTCACACCAATGCCAACCGTGAATTTGTTGGAGTGAAGTGAGTTTGTCACCACGCGTGATCTTCAAAACAGTCGGATCAAAAGGTTTCATCGCCGCCCAGCGGTCTTCACCCAGAGGTTCGAGCAACTCCGCGGGCACATAACCATTTCGCCCTGATGAATCAGTCGCCCAAATCCAGCCGGGCCACGTTTTATCGGCGGGGCCACTCGTCACTTCTTGGCCGGCATCGAGTCGGATCGCTTGGGTGTTGTTTTCCTCATAATCTGCATTCGCAGTGAAACAATGCTTCTCCATGATTACTTGGCTTTGACTTTTTTAGCGTCTTTTCCAGGACCGTCCTTGTTAGATGTATCGAAAATCAATTCCTCCGTGCCTTCTTTACGAGTGACGCGGACTTTATCGCCGGTTTTCACCGTGCCACGCAGCAAGGCTTCGGCCAACGGATCTTCGAGGTAACGCTCCACGGCACGTCGCATCGGACGAGCTCCGTAATTCGGATCAAATCCTTTCTCGCTAAGCAACTCTCTCGCATCTTCGGCAAGTGTCATTTCGATATCTTTGTCCATCAAACGAGCAACCAACTTGGAAACCTCCAGATCGACGATCTGATTGAGATCCACTTTTTCCAACATGTGGAACACCACGAGATCGTCCAAACGGTTCAGAAACTCAGGCTTGAAATAGCGTTTCGATTCCTCGAGAATCTTTTCCTTCATCCCTTCAAAGTCAGCTTGATCCGCATTCATCGCACCGAATCCAAGCGTGGTCTGACGCTTGATAGACGATGCTCCGACGTTAGAGGTCATGATGATGATCGTGTTGCGGAAATCGATTTTCCGTCCCAACGAATCCGTGACAGTTCCGTCTTCTAAAATTTGCAGCAAAAGATTCATCACATCCGGATGAGCTTTCTCGACCTCGTCGAACAACACCACCGAGTATGGACGACGGCGCACAGCCTCGGAAAGCTGACCGCCTTCTTCGTAACCGACGTAACCCGGAGGAGATCCAATCAAACGCGATGCGGTGAATTTCTCCATGTATTCTGACATGTCGATTTGGATCAGCGCTTCTTTGTCGCCGAACATGAATTCCGCAAGATTTCTCGCGAGATAAGTTTTACCAACGCCAGTTGGGCCTAGGAAAAGGAAAGAACCGATCGGACGCTTCGGATCTTTCAGGTCCGCACGTGAGCGACGCAGCGCTTTGGAAATTGCAATCACCGCTTCGTCTTGGCCGATCACGCTGCTTTTCAATTCTTCCTCCATCTTGAGCAGCTTCTCGGTCTCCTTCTGCTCCATGCGTTTCAATGGAACGCCTGTCCATTTGGAAACAACCGCCATAATGTCTTCATCATCCACGATGACGATTTTCTCCTCTGACGATGCACGCCAGTCTTTCAGCGTATCCTCAAGTGCCTTTTTCGCGTTCTTCTCATCGTCGCGCAGTGCAGCTGCTTTTTCAAAATCTTGTTCAGCAATTGCCGCGACTTTGAGCTTATTGATTTCCTCAATCTTCTTCTCCGCTTCTTTGATCGATGGCGGACGGGTCATGGTGCCGATCCGTGCTCTTGCACCAGCTTCGTCCAACACATCGATCGCTTTATCAGGTAGGAAACGTGCAGTCAGGTAGCGCGAGGTCAGTTTCACCGAAGCTTCAATCGCCGCTTGGGTGTAACTTGCTTTGTGGTGAGTTTCATATTTGTCGCGTAACCCTTGTAAGATCAGGATCGCATCATTCACCGATGGTTCATCGACTTTCACTTGTTGGAAACGACGTTCCAGTGCGGAGTCCTTTTCGATGTATTTGCGATACTCATTGAGCGTGGTCGCACCAACGCACTGCAACTCAGAACGGCTGAGTGCGGGTTTGATGATGTTAGAAGCATCCATCGCGCCTTCAGCGGAGCCTGCTCCGACGATCGTGTGAAGCTCATCGATGAACAAAATAACGTTCTTCACTTTGCGGATCTCATCCATGACCGCTTTGATGCGCTCTTCAAATTGACCGCGGTATTTGGTTCCAGCGACCATAAGAGCGAGGTCCAGAGTGATCACTTTCTTATCACGCAGCAATTCAGGAACATTGCCTGTCACGATTTCTTGGGCAAGGCCTTCGACAATCGCGGTTTTACCGACACCCGCTTCACCAATTAGAACTGGGTTGTTTTTTGTCCGGCGGCAGAGAATTTGAATTACGCGTTCGATCTCAGATTCACGACCGATCACCGGATCAAGACCGCCTTCTTGCGCGAGCTTAGTAAGATCACGACCGAAAGCTTTAAGCGCCGGGGTCTTGGTTTTTGCTTCGCTCGATTCTTGCGAGCTAGCCTCGGGTTGGTTTGCACCCTCATCTTCGAAGACGCCCATGTCATCATCATCATCTTCGTCATCATCGTCATCCATGTCCTCGGGTGAGAAATTAGGATCGATCTCTGCCAGAATCTCGTTGCGCGTACGTTGGATATCGACATCGAGGCGTTTCAAAACACGTGCGGCGACACCTTCTCCTTCGCGGAGCAAACCTAACAGAAGATGCTCGGTTCCAACGTATGAATGATTGAGTGCTTTTGCTTCTTTATTAGCCAAGGCCAAAACTTTTTTCACCCGTGGAGTATAAGGAATATTACCCGGGCTTTTCTGCGGAGGACCTGAACCAACTTCCTTTTCAACCTCGATCCGCACGGCATCGAGTTCAAGACCCATACGTTCAAGCACATTGACCGCAACACCCTGTCCGAGCTTGATCAGACCCAGAAGCAAATGCTCGGTGCCGACGTATGCGTGATTGAAACGATCTGCTTCTTTCCGTGCCAAGGCAAGGACTTGTTGTGCTCTAGGAGTAAAATTATTCATGATTTAATCTAGGTTATCTCCTTCATTAGGACGGAGGGTTTTATGATTTGATGAAAAGTTATCTGGAGAATTTAAGGATTGCAAACGAGAGCGTAAAATTTCTGCACGAATCGAATCGCGATGTTCCGGGGAAAGCTTCATCCCCGCGTGAAGCTGCAAGTGCGCTTGTTGGATGTCCATTAGTAAAGAGTCGCACAGATTCACGGTTTGTTTTGGAAAAAATCCAAGATTTCCGCCAAGCCGCAGCAAGGAAAGGTGGTTGAGCGCCTCTTTGGAATCGATGAGATAAGCATGTCGTAAAACCCCGTAGGCACGGCCGATCTTGTCCGCCACCATATCCGGATCATCTTCCATGAGCTTCTCGCGTGCGTTTTGCTCGTGGCTTGCGACCTGTGAAATCACCCGCTCCAAGCGACTGATAATCGCTTCTTCACTTTCACCCAATGTCGATTGATTTGAAATTTGATAAAGATTTCCGAGCGATTCAGTCCCCTCACCATACAAGCCACGCACGGCCAGACCAATCTTGTTCACTGCTTGCAGGACCTGACCGATCTGATCGCTCAACACTAATGCCGGTAGGTGTAACATTGCGGATGCGCGCATGCCTGTCCCTAGATTTGTCGGACATGTCGTGAGATATCCAAGTTGGGAATCAAACGCGTATTCGAGTTTTTGCTCCAGTTGGCTGTCCAGATCGTTCAGTGATTCGTAAGCTTCTCTGAGACGCAGGCCTGGGCGTATCGATTGCATCCGCAAATGATCCTCTTCATTGAGCATGATTGAAAAACTTTGTCTGCGTTCTATCACCGCACACGAACCATCGGTCCGTGCCGCATGTTCTCGCGAGATCAAATGACGCTCTACCAAGACCTGTTTTTGCAACGAGCTTAATTCACCGAGCTCACGTGAAAAGCCATCTTTCATCGGTGGCAAATCTTCCACCGCCGGGCGAATAATATCCAAAATCTCTGCACGCTCGGTTTTTTTCGCCCAACCCGGAAATGGATGCCCGCGCAGGTTTCTCGCAAGGCGAATCCGCGAGGTAATTACTGCACTTAGTGTATCGTCCGAGCCTATCATCCAGTCAGCAGGATGCTTCAACAATGTGGTAAACCGCATCATTTACTCACCCCCGTTTCATCTAATTTCCGGATCTCATCACGAAGCTCAGCCGCTTCTTCATAACTCTCCGATGCGATGGCTTGCTCAAGTTTTTCCTGAAGTTCTTCAATCCTCTGGATCCTGTAATGTGTCTCAATCAAGCCTGCTGGGACTTTTCCAATATGGCTCGCACCTTTATGCATACCTCTGAGCATCGGCAATAACTCGTTCGAAAATACCTTGTAACAATTCGCACAACCAAAACGCCGGACTTTTTGAAAATCCTCCATTGAAAATCCGCATTGGGAGCAACTCCTTGCAGAGCCAATCGGCTTGACCGCACTTGGAGTCGACACGACTCCCGTCATAGCTTTTTGAAAGCCACCCGACAACATTTCCGCCATGGAAAACCCGGTCGGATCCGTGACACCGCGCTCTTTGGCACAACTATCACAGAGACAGACTTTTTTCATCTGCCCTTCCGCGAGTTGGGTGAGAAACACCGTCGCCTTTTTATCGCAGTAATCACACTTCATGGTTTATCGATTCCAATATCTATCATCAAAAAGGAGTTCCTGTGTTGTTGGCAAGCTCATGAAACTCAGCGAGAAACTTTTTCGTCAATGAACCCGGCTTGCCGTCGCCTATCACGCGTCGATCCAACGATACCACAGGAATCACTTCCGCCGCTGTTCCGGTTAAGAAACACTCATCTGCAATAAAAATATCATAGCGAGTCATCGAACGCTCCACGACTTTCACGCCGATCTTATGAGCGATTTCCAAAATCACCGAGCGAGTGATTCCGTCGAGCGCACCATCCGAAATCAATGGGCTGATCAACTCACCGTTCTTGATGATGAAAAGATTATCTCCCGTGCACTCGGCAACATAGCCCTGTTCGTTGAGCATAACTGCT
>CAMCYT010000141.1 GCA_945885485.1 Prosthecobacter debontii | reverse complement strand
CATGACATGGAGGGCGGTTCCGAGTGCCCATGCAGCTGCCACTGCCGCCAAGACGGTCTTGAACTGTTCAGCAGAAGGATCAAGGCCTAGAAACGGGATACGTGCCAACGGCAGTAAAACGACTTCTTCAATCCCAGTGCCGAGAACTAAATCGTCACCACAAACATAAACGACTCTTCCTCCCCTTGCGCAATGCTCTAGCAGCACTGGAAGATCTTTATCAGCAGCAAAGAAAATCACTTCCCCATCACACAACGGTGCCATTTCCACTACCATAGGATCGGCTGCATTCAGCACCGCGACTCCACTCGGCAGCACCACATCCACTTGACTACGAAATACCTTAAAAACCTCCTCAGATGTCTCGATGCAATAGTCGCTGTAATAATGCTCAGGATCAATCCCAGTGACCACAGCGACCTGGCATCGGTCATAGGCTAATCCTTGTCCAAGAATCACTTCCGCGGAGTTTTCGATCACAGCCGCATCCACCGAACGATTCATCAAGATCTGCCTGCCACAGCGCCAATTTCCGCAATCCCCTTTTTCGACCCTACGTCGATCGAGAAATAAACCATCACCGCAGGCAAGGCCTGTGAATTTTCCGCCGAGACGTAAAAACTCTGCCACCCAATGTGCAACCTCAGTAACCCCGCCATTTCCTGTAATCCCCACCACTGGAATCCGTCCAGTTTCACCATTTGGGAACAAATGATCGACAATCGCGCGACCCACTGGGCGAGCCTCACCTGACGCCTGTTGCTGGTGAGCGATCAAGCAGGGAGCTTCAAACACACCAGTAATAACTCCATTTTGAGTAGCTAGTGATTGAGCGATATCATCTACCAACAAATCCACACCCGCAATATCAAGACCGATCACCCGCGCGGCCAAACAAGCTGCAGACGCTGTAGCTGGATGAACTTTTTCGGTAACATCGACCGAAACGCTATTGTCTTCCTTATCCATCCGCGCCGCAGCAACTAGATTTCCGCCAACCACAAGCATGCGATAGCGGTGTCGCTCGTCCGGCTCCGTGGAAACGTCGTCTGGATCTAACACTGGCAAACCACAAGATTCCAAGAGACGCGAACTCAACTCAGGATCGCGAGCAATACCTTGGGCGATCGCCCCCGTACGGTCGCTTTGAGCCGCCCAGATCCGCCGCTGGCGCGAGCCGTAACCAAGCTGGACAAGATTATCACTGGACAATCGAATGGCTGGTATACCGCGATCCTTGGCCATTGCTGCATCCACAATACAAGCCGTATTAGAGCCTAACAGATATCGAAGCGCTATCTCGTGTAGACGGGCATGAGTCATCTGAATATCATAGGGCGTATCCTCAATGGCCGCCATCACCAACTCCCGCGCAGCATCGAGGCAAGCACGGGTGATTTCCTCATGCCATGCCTGAACCACCACTTTATAAACCCCTCTAACACCTGTCTCGCGGGCTCGTCCAAATCCACCAGGTGTGCCAGCAATATTCTGGAGCTCCAATGTCACATGCTCAAGAATATGCCCCGGCCAAGTCCCTTCCTGCAAACGCCGCACAAAACCTCCCTCTTCACCATAACTGCATCGGTGCTCGGATAAAGTTGGTAACCATTCACATAGCCTATCCACAAATCCAGGTAGTGTGTTAGACGGATAATCTTCCAACTCACCAATATCCACCCACGCTTCCAACACGGGACGATATGTCCAGATATTTGGTCCTCGTATGGACAGAATTTTAAGAAAACGAATGTCGCGGGATTTCATGAAGGCGTTACAACCTTGCTAAATCAAAGCAATGTCGACGGGCTTTCTTCTCGATAATGACCAGCAAATCAAGCATCGTGTGGAAAAATATATCAATATCTAGTCTCTAGCCTAAATAAATATCTTTGCATGATCCTTGAAACGGGGCAAAACCCGCGCCTGCCGATCACTTCGCTTGGCATCAGTTGAGTGTTCCCTTAGCTTTTTTACAGATGACCCCAGCCGGCCTTCCAGATTCACAATCCGCTACGGCGTCCATTCCAGAACCGTGGCGGGACGAAATTGCCAAAACCCTTGTAAACTCGGAGACTGCCATCGCCTGCCTTGAGCTGGATCTTAACTTAAAACTCCGCTTCGCCCACGGCATCGTCGTATTGACCAACCGCCGCCTGCTTGCAAAAACACCTAGCGACCCAGCATGGAGAAGCTGGGAGTTAGAACCCGGTCTAACACTGAAACATCGCGACCACTCAGGTGTAGGCACTTTGGACCTTCAGAATGAGACAGGCTTACTTGCTCGTTGGCGGCACACTCTGGGTAAGGACGCCGCCTTGCGCCGACTCACTGAACAGTTTCAGGAACGCATCGCGGCCATGGCAGAGCAGCGCCCAGTGGCACTCCGTTCGGAAACGATCTGCCAAGTTTGCGAGTCAGCAATTCCCAGCAACGGCGATGAGTGCCCAAATTGCGCTAAAACCGTCCATGCCCCACCCTCAGCATGGACCTTGTTCCGTTTGTGGCGCTTTGCCAAACCCTACCGTCGCCAGCTCTTTTTCGGCTTCATTCTGACTTTACTCGCCACCGCCGCGACCTTGGTTCCTCCCTATCTAACCATCCCCCTGATGGACAAGGTGCTCATCCCTTTTAAAAACGGCAAACCCATCGACAGCCAATTGGTCACGTGGTTGCTGGCCGGTTTGGTCGGCGCGGCATTTCTCGCCTGGCTGCTCGACTGGGCAAGGACTTACATTCTCGCTCTGATTAGCGAACGCATTGGATCAGATCTCCGCACCACCACCTACGAGCATTTGCAAGGGCTCTCGCTCGAATACTTCGGAGGCAAACGCACTGGCGATCTCATGGCCCGCATTTCCTCGGGCAGCGATCGTATCTGCGTATTCCTTTCATCTCATCTGTTAGACTTCGCCACGGATCTCCTGATGATCCTGATGACCTCGGTGATTCTCATTTCGATCAATCCCTGGTTGGCCTTAGTGACACTCGCGCCACTGCCGTTCATCGCATGGTTGATCCACCTTGTTCGAAACAAGCTCCACCACGGCTTCGATCAGGTCTATCGGATCTGGTCAGAAGTCACTAGTGTGTTAGCGGACACCATTCCCGGCATCCGCGTGGTCAAAGCTTTTGCCCAGGAAAAACGCGAGGCCCAACGCTTCCGCGAGGCCAACGCCCGCAACCTCGCCGTCAATGACCGCGTCAACAAGGTGTGGTCACTGTTCACTCCGACAGTCACCTTTCTCACGGAAATCGGTCTATTAGTGGTGTGGGGCTTCGGCATTTGGCAAGTTTCCGAAAACAAAATCACGGTAGGCGTGCTGGTGGCATTCCTCGCTTACATCAACCGCTTCTATTCGCGCCTCGGTTCGATGAGCCGCATCGTTTCCGTATCGCAAAAAGCCGCCGCCGGAGCCAAACGGATCTTCGACATCCTCGATCACGTTTCCAGCGTTCCAGAACCAGCGCATCCGGTGCACCTCAAACACGTCAGCGGCGCGATCGAACTGCAGAACGTTTGTTTCCGCTACGGCACTCGCACGATTTTACAAGACGTGAATCTAACCATCGCCCCCGGCGAAATGATAGGCCTAGTCGGACACAGCGGCTCCGGCAAAAGCACACTGGTCAACCTGATCTGCCGTTTCTACGACGTGGCAGAGGGTTCAATCCGACTCGAAGGCGTGGACATCCGCTCGCTGCCCGTTTCCGAATACCGACGCAACATCGGCCTAGTGTTGCAGGAGCCATTTCTTTTCTTCGGCACGATCGCCGAAAACATCGCTTACGGAAAACCCGAGGCAACCTGCGAGGAAATCATTGCAGCCGCCCGCGCTGCCCACGCCCATGAATTTATTCTGCGCCTACCGCAAGGCTACGACTCTCTGGTCGGCGAACGCGGCCAAGCTCTATCAGGTGGCGAACGCCAACGCATTTCAATAGCTCGTGCGCTGTTGATCGATCCACCCATCCTGATCCTCGACGAAGCCACTTCATCCGTGGACACCGAGACCGAAATGGAAATCCAAGCCGCGCTCGATAACCTGATCCGCGGCCGCACCACCCTCGCCATCGCTCATCGCCTGTCCACCTTAAGACGCGCTAACCGCCTCGTCGTATTCGACCGAGGCCAAGTCGTGGAAGAAGGTCAGCATGAAGAACTGCTTGCAAAAAAAGGGGCCTATTACCGCCTCGACCGCGCGCAGACAGAATCATTCAATGGAGGATCTCCTCCACAGTCCGAAGATGACGGGGATGCGACAACGCTCGGTTCACTCAAGGAAATCTAATACCTCATGACCCCCGACTTCCAACTTCAACGCAACTCCTTCGGACAACTGGTATTCACCACCGCCAATGGCGAAACGCATGTGGACGTTGAACCTGCCCGGGCATTTCCCATCAGCACACCGGACGAGCAGATCTCCATCCTCAGCCACAACGGCCACGAACTGATGTGGATTTCAAAATTAGACGAACTCCCAGCTGTAACCCGCCAATTGGTCGAAGAAGCTCTGGAATCGCGCGAATTCATGCCGGAGATACGCCGCGTGACCGAGGTCTCCGGCTATGCCACTCCCTGCACTTGGCAAGTCGAAACCGACCGTGGAAACACCAGCCTGATCCTGAACTCCGAAGAAGACATCCGACGCCTAACAGGACCCTCACTACTCATCATCGACAGCCGCGGAATCCAATTTCTCATCCGCGATCGAAGCTCACTAGATGACACCAGCCGCAGAATCCTGGATCGGTTTTTGTGAGCTCCAAAAAGGTAGGGTCGTCGCGCCGCGACGACCGATGTTCTCATGCAAATGAGGAAGCGAAGCATGAAGGATTGATTTACGATTGATGATTTACGAATGCCTGCCCCGATCTTGTCGGGGTTGATTTTTGATTTGGAAGAAAAGAAACTCCAAAGCCTCCGGCACGTGGTTAGGAGCGCCGACGCCCTCGTCGGCATCTCTTCACCAATATCATCTTGCCCACCCTACTTGTGATGATAGAAATTCATCCAATGAAAGGACAACCCCGAGCTACACCCTTCCGTGCTGTATTTGCAGGACAAATACTGCGTGCGGCTCAATAATACTGTTCTACCCAAAAAAATAAAAATATGAATACACTAAGCATCACATTCCTCTTCTCGGGAATACTCGTCTTTGTAGCATGTCTTCCGATTGTCCATGGAATGATTCCCATGAACAAGTTTTATGGTATGCGGACGAAGAACACTTTCAAATCGGATGAATCATGGTTGCACCTCAATGAGGTCGGCGGAATGATATTCGCGATGATTGGATTCCCTTTGATTCTTGCTGGCATGCTAGGATTCGTAATTCCTGAGCAGCTTCTTCAGATATTCTCCATAATGGTTCTGATTGTGAGTTTTCTTTCGATTGCCGCCGCTATCTACTTCTTTACCCGATACTCAATCCGCTACACAAGAAAGGTAGAACAAGCCGCATCATCCAACCGCTAGGAGCCGTTCTGTTTACATGTTTTCCTGTAACTACAACCTCAATCCCGTGAGAGACTTCCGCCCTCGCTCCTAGCGGCGGATGTGCTTTACGTTCAGTCAAAATAACCTACCCCATGCAAAGTCGAGAGTTTCGCGTATTCGCCGTCCTGCTGGTCATTCTATTCGCAACCACGGAAGCGTTGCTTGCCTACAACACGCTATACACTGAAGGCGAAGTGATGCAGGGACTTTACTGGATGCTGGTTTGGGTGAACCTTCCGTTACTATTTCTAGCCTTCTGGAAACCAAGAGTCGGAGTTTGGTCAGCATTTAGCCTCGGGGTATTGTTGCTACCGTGGCAGGCATCCGAGAACAGGAAGTGGGCACAGATTCACGAGGAGGTCATTTCGATGATCCGATATGTTGATGACCACAAGAAGACCTCGGGTGAGTATCCAAAGACCCTTGAAGAATTCAAATTTCAGAAGTCGTGGATCAAAGAGCATGTTTCATACGGAACTTCGGAAGGAACATATCGGTTTTCATACTTCATGGACAATCCGGGAACGAGCTACTGGTTTGACTCGAAATCTGGATTTGGCTACTATCCCGACTAAGAATTCGCGTAGCAATTAACAAGTCGCATCGCGCAGAAAATGAAAAAACAAGAGGACAAAAATCATGCGTCACGCCACGGAATAACACCGGCAACATTCAGCATTTTTTTGTGTCCTCAGGAGCGCCGACGCCTCGTCGGCCTTTATCTCTAAACAGCTTTCTCATTCTCATGCCGACGGGGGCGTCAGCGCTCCTAACTGCATGAGAATTACAAGGGGACGCCAATTCATCACAGGTGACTTTTCACCAGAAAATCAAATTCGCCATTTCTAAACCCAACCCTTAAACATACCACATGAAAGTCGTTAAGATTATCCTCGCTGTTCTCGCCGCTCTTTGGGCCCTAGCTTACATTCCAAAGCTGATTTACGGAATGACCCATATGGGTGACCCGCTTGCGATCAGTCGCATGGCGGGCTCCGTCATTGGAATGGTTCTCGCCTCCGCGATTAGCATCATCTTGTTTAAAAGTTCTCGAGGTAAATCATAGATCCTCTGGGTTAATGATTCGCCCC
>CAMCYT010000140.1 GCA_945885485.1 Prosthecobacter debontii | reverse complement strand
CTCTGACATAGTAAATCTAGAATCCAATTCCGAGGCTCAAAACTTCGGATTGCTGAACAATTAAATGCTTTATACGTAAGTCCAAGGCAACATTTTATTCCATTTTCGACACCTTCCCTCTTGCAACCTCAGCCATTTCAACGAAAACCTCAGCTGTGATTGCAAGACTCAGAGGAAACATCATCGAAGCCTACCCGAACCGTCTTGTCGTCGATTGCCATGGGGTCGGCTACGAAGCGATCATTCCCATCTCCACTTTCGATCGCCTACATCCGGTTGAAGGCACATTCGTCGATCTCCGCACCCATCTCCACATTCGGGAAAATGCCCAGACGCTCTACGGATTCGCTACCGAAGAGGAGCGAGATGTGTTTCTTCTACTGATCGATCGGGTATCGGGTATCGGCCCTGCGATCGCCATCGCCATCCTGAGCGGAATGCCCGTGACGATGTTCAAATCCGCAGTCGTGGCTGGCGATGTGGCGCTTTTATCCAAATCTAAAGGGGTAGGTAAAAAAACCGCTGAACGCATCATTTTGGAGCTGAAAGACAAAGTCGGCGTCACCGATACCTGGCAAGACGCCGCCTCAGGTGAAGTTTCCTCACAAGCCGCCGATGCCGAACTCGCCCTCATCGCTCTCGGCTACAAACAAGTCAATTCTCGGAAAGCCGTCCGCGCCATCCTCGACAAAGACCCCGCCGCCACCGCCGAAGCCCTCATCCGCGGCGCGCTGCGCGCTCTGCAGAGTTAGACGTTATTGGTTAATAGTTATAAGTCACATATTTACCTCTTCCTTGAGATTTAGAGTTTAAAATTTAAAGTTTATGTCCGTCCGCACCCGATTCGCACCCTCACCCACTGGCTACCTCCACGTCGGCGGCGCCCGCACCGCCCTTTTTAACTGGCTCTTCGCCCGCAAACACAAAGGCACGTTCATCCTCCGCGTCGAAGACACCGATGCCGCTCGTAACACCGAAGAAGCCCGTCAGGCTATTTTCGATGGCATGTCATGGCTCGGCCTCGATTGGGACGAGGGTCCGGAAAGTAGCGTCAATCGAAGCGCAGCGGAGATGGACGGACAAGATACTTCCCATTCCTCCGTCAAATTGCATCCGCCAAGCAAACCTTCAGATTCATATTATCAATCTCAGAGAAAACCCATCTACGACGCCTATTTCGAAAAACTCCTCGCAGCTGATCGACTTTACAAAGATGGCGATGCCTATCGTTTCCGCTTCGACCGTAAACCCATCACCATGAACGACCTTGTCTGCGGCGAAGTTATCATCGATTACCGAGATGAATCAAACACGCCGGACATGGTGATCCGCCGTAGCGATGGTTCTTATGTTTTCCATTTCGTAAACGTCGTCGATGACCTCGAAATGAAAATCACTCATGTGATCCGCGGTGAGGATCATTTGATGAACACACCGAAACATCTTCAGCTCATCGAAGCCCTCGGTGCTCAGCCGCCACAATACGCCCACATCCCGCTGATTCTCAACGCGGATGGATCAAAGATGTCCAAACGCGATGCCGGTGCCGCTGTGGGCGATTATCCGAAACAAGGTTTCCTCTCCGAAGCCGTCGTGAATTTCATCGCCCTGCTCGGTTGGTCATCGAAATCAGATGATGAAATTTTCACCCTAACCGATCTCATTGATCGGTTTTCACTCGAAGCGATTAACCGCGCCCCTGCCCGCTTTGATTTGGAAAAATGCAAATGGGTCAATCAACAGCACATAGCGAAAATCTCCACGGAGAGGTTTGCGGATCTAGCTAAACCTTTCGTCCAAGCAGAAAACCTTCCGATCACCGAAAACTACCCGACCGTGATCGCTGCGGTGAAAGAGAAAGTCCGACTCCTCTCAGAAGTCCCCGCCGCCATTGATTTCCTCATCACCGATACCGCAGCTCAAGATGACGAAACCGTTGCGAAAGCTAAAGGAAATCCAAACTCTGCATTCCTTCCGGCACTCGCTGAGCACATGGCCGCACTAACTGATTGGTCGGCCGATATCGCTAAAGAAGCCATAGCTACCATCGCTCAAGCCAACGGAGCAAAACCTGGCCAGCTCATGTTCCCCGTCCGCGTCGCCCTATCAGGCCGCGCGCACGGTCCAGATCTAGGAGATATCTTTTCTATCTTAGGAAAAGAGAAGACGGTTGAGAGACTGCGGTGCTTCTGAATATTGGAAAGCCGTGCCTGTGACCGGCTTCCATTAATACCCAAGCCAAGGGCCAAGCCATTTCTCAGCTTCTTGTAGTGTCATCCCCTTACGCTTCGCATAATCCTCAATCTGATCTTTCTGCAACTCCGATAGCGCAAAGTAATGACTTTCCGGATGTGAGAAATACAGTCCGCAAACTGCAGCTCCTGGATGCATCGCACAACTTTCGGTGAGATAAATACCTGTGGCATCGGTCGCACCTAACAGATCGAAAAGAATCGGTTTCTCGGTGTGATCGGGTTGAGCCGGATAACCGGGAGCAGGACGAATTCCCTGATACTTTTCATGAATCAGGGCATCTTTGGTTAACTCACCTTCCGCCTCGTATCCCCAAGCGATACGTGCGCGATGATGCAGCATTTCGGCACAGGCTTCCGCTAAGCGATCCGCGATTGCTTTCACCATAATCGCTCCATAAGGATCGTTTTCAGCATCAAGTTCCTTCGCATACTCATCCGCCCCATGAATCCCCACGACGAAGCCACCGATAAAATCGGTGGAAGTAGGTTTCACCCAATCAGATAGAGCTACATTGGGTTTTCCAGAAGTCTTCTTCAACTGCTGCCGCAGGGTGTGAAATTTCGTCCGTTCGGTTCCGTCTTCGTAGTGCACGATGATGTCATCACCTTGAGAATTCGCTGGGAAAAATCCGTAAATTCCTCGTGCTGTGAGTCGGTTTTCTGCGACGAGTCTATCAAGATAAACACGTGCTTCGGCGTAGAGTTTTTTCGCCTCAGCCGCGCCTCCTTCGTTTTTGGTTTTGAGTTCTTTCTTCTCTCTATCCCAAACCCCACGCAATTCCCACGCATGGAAGAACGGTGTCCAATCGATGTATTCGAGGAGATCATTGATCGCAGGTTCGATCACACGCGTGCCGGCAAATGAAGGAGTTGGCGGACTATAAGAATCCCAATCATATTTTGGCCCCGCCGCGCGAGCTTCAGCAAGACTGATGGTTTCTTTCTTCGGTCCACCAAGGAAATTATCGCGTGCCTTCTGCTGTTTCTCACGAAGATCCCTAACAAATTCATCTCGACCATCTTTAGAAAGCAGCGAGGTCGTCACTGGAACTGAACGTGAGGCATCAAGCACATGCACCACGGGTCCGGAGTAATGCTCAGCGATCTTGATTGCTGTGTGAGCAGCGGAAGTCGTTGCACCACCAATCAACAAAGGAACTGTAAAACCACGACGTTCCATTTCTTTAGCAACGTGCACCATTTCATCCAGCGAGGGTGTGATCAAACCCGAAAGCCCAATGACATCTGCGCCGAGTTCGATCGCTCTGTCTAAAATTTTATCGCAAGCAACCATCACGCCCATATCAGTGACTTCAAAACCATTGCAGGACAGAACTACACCGACAATATTCTTACCGATGTCGTGAACGTCACCTTTGACAGTCGCGATCAGGAACCGACCAGCGGAGTTTCCGCGCTCTGCGACTTTCAACGCCTCATCATAAGACATGCCGGGGTTCTTCACTTGGATTGCCTCGATATCTCCAGCGAGGTTTTCCGCCTTTTCGGCTTCCATATAGGGAAATAACCAAGCTACGGCCTTCTTCATCACGCGGGCGGATTTTACCACCTGCGGAAGAAACATTTTGCCTGCGCCAAAAAGATCTCCAACCACGCCCATGCCGTCCATCAAAGGCCCTTCGATGACTTTCAATGGCCGACCATATTTCAACCGCGCCGCTTCCGTGTCCTCATCGATAAACCGATCAATTCCTTTCAGCAACGCATACTCCAAGCGCTTTTCCACCGGTTCATCCCGCCAAGAAAGATCTTCCTCAACTTTCTTGCCGCCGACACCTTTGTAGCTCTCAGCAAGATCCAAAAGACGTTCAGTTGAATCATTTCTGCGGTTCAGCAAGACATCCTCAACACATTCTAACAGATCTTTTGGAATCTCATCGTAAACCTCCAACATGCCGGCATTAACGATACCCATGTCCATGCCCGCCTTAGTCGCATGGTAAAGAAAGGCGGAGTGCATTGCCTCACGGACTTTGTTATTCCCACGGAAGGAGAACGAGATATTCGAAACTCCCCCTGAAATCTTAGCACCTGGAAGATTCTCTTTGATCCAACGCGTCGCATTGATGAAATCCAAGGCGTAGTTGTTATGCTCCTCAATTCCCGTCGCAACCGTCAGGATGTTCGGATCGAAAATGATATCGTTTTGATTGAACCCCACCTCATCGACAAGAATCCGATAAGCGCGTTCACAGATCCGGATCTTCTCGTCATAAGTTGCTGCCTGACCTTTTTCATCGAAGGCCATCACCACAACGGCTGCACCATATTTCATGATGTGCTTGGCGCTTTTAATGAAGACCTCTTCGCCCTCTTTGAGCGAA
Source organism: Prosthecobacter debontii (assembly GCA_945885485.1). GTDB lineage: Bacteria > Verrucomicrobiota > Verrucomicrobiia > Verrucomicrobiales > Akkermansiaceae > Luteolibacter. Next base: position 2,011 of record CAMCYT010000140.1, on the reverse strand, counting down.
ATCGAGTTCACGATTCCTTTGCCTTGAAGATGTTTCAGCCCTTCTTCGAGGATCTCCCACTTCGACGAATCCACCATTATCGGCACGCGCGCAACATCCGGCTCACCTTGTAGAAGGTTGAGATATTTCGCCATCATCGCCTTACCGTCGATCAATCCATCGTCGAAACAGATATCGATCACGTTCGCGCCGTTCGCCACTTGTTGACGTGCCACTTCCACCGCCGCCTCGAGATCATTCGCGCGAACCAATTTCGCAAACTGAGGAGATCCCGCCACGTTCGTCCGTTCCCCTATCATCAGGAAACCTTTTCCCTTGTCGTGGTTATAAGCCTCCGTCCCGGAGAGTCTGAGTGCTGGTTTGATTGGATTCATTATAAGAAAAGATTTTTTTCACCGCAGAGGCGCAGAGGTCGCAGAGGGTCGCAGAGATTTTTAAGTAGGGAATTTGTGAACTTGGCGTTTGATTCCGTCAACCAAACGCACTGTATGAAAATTGATGAGCAAGCCGAGATGAAGATCTGACATGCGAAGATAGGTAAGTAATTGTGCAGAGTGCACGGGAATAAAAGCGTCAAGGGTTTTAACCTCGATGATCAGAGAATCCTCAACCAGCAGATCGATTCGATATGCATCGTCGATTTTGATATCCTTGTATCGAATGGGCAATGAGAGTTGTCGCATGGTTTTGAGCCCCATCAAACCAAGCTCATGTTCGAGCGCAGCTTCATAGGTAGATTCAAGTAACCCAGGACCAAGTTCACGATGCACTTCAATAGCCGCACCAATCACTTTTTCACTCAGTTCATTCAATCTTTCCTTTTCAGTTTGCATTAATTTCATCCTTTCTCTGCGACCCTCCGCGACCTCCGCGCCTCTGCGGTGAAAAAATCTTTACCTCACAACCCTCCTCGGAGCAACACCCCTCACACCTTCTGCAATAGCTCTAACATGTTCCGGTGTATTTCCACAGCATCCACCCGCAAAGTTAATAAGTCCACTCACCGCAAAATCCCTCATGAAGTCCTTCATGTGCGGTGGCTCAAGATCAAATCCGGTTGGCGCCAGCGGATTAGGTAATCCCGCATTTGGATACGCTGAAACATACGTTTCCGCCACATCGGAAAGTTCCTCCAAAAATGGCCTCATCAAATCTGGACCAAGCGAGCAGTTCAAACCGATCGCCAGGGGTTTGGTATGTGCGAACGCATTCCATAAAGCCTCGACCTTTTGTGCGGAAATCATCGTTTCACCACCCAATCCAACCGCTGCTGAAATGATCACTGGTAGATTAATCCCTTGCTCATCAAAAACATCCTGAACTGCAACCGCAGCTGCCTTTGCGTTAAGAGAATCGAAGATGGTTTCGATCATCAAAATATCGCACCCACCCTCAATCAAACCCCGCACCTGCATCCGATACGCTTCTAAAACCTGATCAAATGTAACCACCCGAAACGAGGCATCCTCCGCATCTGGCGAGTTACTTAAAGAAACTGTCAACGGACCGATCGCTCCCGCCACATAGCGTTTCACTCCGGTATCAGTGCCTATATCATCAGCCATTTTCCGAGCGAGCTGTGAGCCTTTCACGTTCATCTCCCATGCCAGATCATTCAAAAAATTGTTCTCCAAAATCTTCTGGAAAAACTCTGGGTCTTTCCTCCCACCCTTCTCCCGTGGATCCTCGATGAAAAATTCGCTCTGTGCGATCCCCGTAGCCGAGAAGGTATTCGTCTCACAAATATCGGATCCGGCCTCGTAGAAACGCTTGTGAATATCCGCAATCACTTGCGGCTGCGTGATCGAAAGAATATCGCCGTTGTTCAGCAGATCCTTCTCATTGTTCGCATATCGTTCGCCTCGTGCAGCAGATTCATCAAGGCCGTAGGTCCGAATCGTCGTACCCATCGCGCCATCCAACACCATGATTCGCTTTGCCAATTCCTGTTCGATTTCCGCTGTGTGATCCGCCTGAGCCATGGTCAAAGCTTAATTCATCCAACCCACGC
>CAMCYT010000139.1 GCA_945885485.1 Prosthecobacter debontii | reverse complement strand
GACTTCGGCGCGGGTCGGAGTCGGGTTGATAATCATCGATTCTAACAACTGGGTTGCAACGATGACCCGAGTGCCGAGTTCGTGGCAGCGTTTGACGATGCGGCGTTGAAGAATGGGTAGATCTTCAAAATCCACCTCGATGCCGAGATCGCCGCGAGCGATCATGATAACGTCGGAAACCTCAATGATTGCATCGATATTTTTAATGGCTTCTTGATCTTCGATTTTTGCGACAATCTGCGCTTCGCCTTCGAGTGCTTTCATGGCTTCGCGGAGTTCATGGACGTGTGCGGCATCGCGTACGAAAGATCCGGCAATGTAGTCAGCGCCACATTCCACGGCGAGGGCGAGGTCTTTATGGTCTTTTTCTGTTAGGGCAGGAAGGTTGAGTCGGACACCCGGCAGGTTGATATGCCTGCGAGAGCCCATGCTACCTGGTGTGCGGACATCGCAGATGATACGGTCATCCGCCACACGATCGATGCGCATGAGGAGTGCCCCGTTATCGACGACGAGCGTGTTGCCCTCGCTGACATCTCCCATCAGGCCTGGATAGTTGACCGTGGTGGAAAGGGGAATCGAGGGTTCTACATCAGCACGCCGAAACTCAACCTTATCACCTTCTTTAAGATCGTAAGCTTTTTCTAAATCACCCGTGCGAATCGATGGTCCGGTGAGATCGAAGAGAACGGCGATGTGGGCATTGCGCTTTTCGGATTCTATACGAACGAGTTTGGTCATCTGCGCCGCCCATTCGTGTTTCGCATGGCTCATGTTCAGGCGGAACACATTCACGCCGCCATCGATGAGTTTACCTATCATTTCAGGCGACTCAGTGGCGGGTCCAAGGGTGACGATGAGTTTGGTTTTACGGGACATGGGAAAAGTCAGTGGTGATTTGAAATTTGTAATTGGAAGAAGAGCAGAGTATGTGCCGCTGGGATATCAGAATGAATGAAGACGTAGGCCGAAGTGTACAAAGCGTTCGAAATCTCTGGTGTTTTGTGTGCAGAGTGGGGTATCGGAAATGATGGCCGTTGCTGCAATCATGCAGTCGGAATGGGAGCCGCGTCGGCGTCCGGTTTTATTGAAAAGAAAAGACGCCATTTCAGCCATGGGCTGTGTGAAATCGATGATGTTATCACCAAGGATGCGTTCAATTAATTGTTTTTTTGCGAGTGCGATGGGTCCATTGCAAAATTCTGACCAAGTAATGGTTGAAACGGCGGCAATGTTACCTTGCTTGAGCCATGGAAGCAACTTTTCGCCAAGATCGGAGGTCGCGAAGCTGATTTTGATCAGTTCGTTTGTATCAAAGTGCAGAGTCATTTTCCTCCCACCAATATTTTTTTGCAGCTCTCTCAGCGGCTACCTCATCACGCAGAAATTTCGCCTCTTCTTCGTTAAGTCCGGCTCCTGCGCGTATGGCTTCCAAAGCTTCAACGGGAGTCATTTTGACACTCCGGATGATTTCATCCGATTTGGCTTTTTTAACGATTCGCCTGATTACCTCGGATTTTGAAGTCGACCATTTTGTGGCAAGTGATTCGATCGAATCCAGGGTATCCGTATCCAGCGACATACTCGTTCGCTTGAGAGTGGATGTGTATTTCATGTGGTAACTATTTACCACATGAAATAAGACATCAAGTTTTAAATCAGCCTTGGTCGATGGTCTTGTCCGTTGCGGCGTCTACAATCGCGAAGCGTTCGCGGTTGAGTGTTGGATCGGAGCGGAAGATCAGGCGTCCGGCGTGGGAGCGCTCGAGTTCGACGAGAACTTTCGCGTCTTCCTTTTTGAAGCGGTTCAACACATCCGAGTTCACGATGACAATGAGGTCGCCGACTTGGTCGCGGTGGGTTTGGATGATTGTGTTGAGGCGACGTTGAATTTCGATCGACATGGTCATCGGAGTTTTTACGCGACCGCGGCCTTGGCAGTAAGGGCAGGGCTCATACATCGAATCACGGAGGGATTCGTTGAGGCGCTGGCGGGTCATTTCCATGAGGCCGATAGCGGAAATTTGAAGGATCTGGGTTTTCGCTTTGTCTCGATTGACCCGCTCTTTCATCGCTTTGTAAACGGCCATTTGGTCTTTCCGATGGCGCATGTCGATGAAGTCGACCACGACCAAGCCACCGATATTGCGGAGGCGGAGTTGGCGAGCAACTTCTTCGGCGGCTTCGATGTTAGTTTGGAGAATCATTTTATCGACGTCTTTGGAGCCACGGTTGCGACCGGTGTTGACGTCGACAGAGATTAGAGCTTCGGTTTCATCGATGACGATGTAGCCGCCGCATTTCAGCCAAACTTGGCGTGAGAAAGCCTCGTCCACTTGTTTCTGAATGTTGACCTTTTCGAATATAGGCTGGGATGCAGAAGACATGTAGCGGATCCGGCGTTTGGAGCGTCGGGAGATTTTTCCAGCGATCTCGCGGATGAGTTCGGTAGTTTGTTCGTCATCGCAGATGACTTGATCGACTTCATCGGTGAGGAAATCACGGGCGGTTTTTTCGATGAGTCCGGGTTCTTGGAATACGCAGCAAGGAGCTGGATTGTTGGCGCGGCGTTGATCGATATTATCCCATTGTTCTAACAACATCGCTAGGTCGCGGACGAAATGACGGGCGCGGGTTCCTTGGGCGACGGTGCGCATGATGATGCCCATGCCTTCAGGAACGGAGAGTTTCTGGACAATTTTGCGGAGGCGTTGACGCTCTTGCGGATCATCGATTTTACGGGAAATACCGAATTGTTCGGTGAAAGGCATCAGTACGAGGTAGCGACCTGCGAGCGAGATGTTGGTGGTGACGCGTGGGCCTTTGGTGCCAATTGGTCCTTTGGAAACCTGGATGACGATTTCTGAACCAACCGGGTAGATGCTCGGGATGTCTTTGGAAGTGATTTTCTTTTGGTTCTTCTTCGAGCCTTCGCGCTCGATTTCCTCAAGACCTCCGTCGAGTGCAGCGGGGATGGCATCCCAGAAGTGAAGGAAGGCGTTTTTGTCGAGGCCGATGTCGACGAACATGGCTTTCAGGCCTTGTTCGATGTTTTTGACGCGGCCTTTGAAGATGCCCCCGACAATGTTCTGATCGCCTTCGCGTTCGACGGTGTATTCTTCGAGCACGCCGTCTTCTAACAGCGCGACGCGACGTTCGAGTTTTTCAACGTTGACGATGATGGTGTTGCCTTCGAGTGGATCGGTATTTCCGATGCCGAGTAGTCTTTTAATTTTTTTGATCACGAGTTGTGTTGGTTTAGATTTTTGATTAAGTATAAATTCGATTTCACTCAACAATAGGAGTGGCGCGCGGGATCACTTGTCCCTCACGGTCGGTTTCTTGGGTTATGGTTGGTTTTGGAGAAATGATAGTGGTTGAGGTTGATGGATTTGTTGTAGGTAAAATATCGCCGATTTCGTTGCCGGTTTCGCCGTCATCATCATTGCTAGCAGCAGCGGTTGTGTTTGGATTTGAAACAGGAGCTTCGGTGGCTTGGATCGCAGCTAGGACGTCTTTGATGGGTTCAATAGCTTCGATCCTAACAAGGTGGCCCGGGTATTCACTTTGAGGTTTAAGGGGCAGGCGCTTGCCTGCTTCTTGTGCAAATAATCCCGTATAAACCATGTTGACCAGGGGGCCACAGACACCACCACCCGAGCCAGCGGATTGCGCCATGATGACTACTGCATAGCGTGGTTGATCGTAAGGAGCAAAAGACATGACCCATGAATTGTTAGATTTCTGGCCATTGTCAACGGTTTGTGCGGTTCCAGTTTTTGCTGCAATTTCATAATCTTTCATTTTGACTTTACCAGCAGTTCCACCTGCTTCGTTGACAGCTTTCCACATCCCAAGGCGGATGAGAGCAAGATCACTTTCTTTGATCCCTGAGGTGAGAAGATCGACTTCTAGTTTTGGAAAATCAGAAACTAAGGTAGTGCCATTTCCTGCGACTGCTTTTTTGACGATACGAGGTTGGTAATATTTTCCGCCGTTTGCAATAGGTGCTAGCATTGCGGCAAGTTGCAAAGGACTGGCCATTGTGTCGCCTTGGCCAATGGATAACATGGCAGTTAGTGCCGGAGTCATGACAGCACCCGGGGTGGAGGCTCGCCATGAGCGAGATCCCGGAAGGATACCAGGATCTTCGTTAGGAAGCTCGATACCGGTTTTTTTACCGAGACCTACTAAAGAAAATCCGTCGACCATGGCTTTCCAGCCGATGGCATTAGAGAGTTTGCAAAAGTAGGGATTACAAGATTGTTGTATAGCTTTTGGCAGGGTGAGTGAACCGTGACTCCCACGGCTTTTATTCCAAAGCCAGCAGCCGATGTTATGTTTTCCGTAGGGGACAAAACCCTCACATGAGAAAGATCGGTTAGACATACCGCTGAGTGCCCCTGCGATTGCGGTGGGTACTTTCATGGTGGATCCGGGAGTGAAGGAAGTAATCGCACGGTTGGTGAAGGGCGAGAGTTGAGGCTTTGATGTGTAGCTTTTGAATTTATCGCTGGAAATCGATGGAATGAAAGCGTTCGGATCATAGTCAGGGACAGATGCCATGGCGATGACCTCACCCGTTCGGACATCGAGCACAACTCCAGCTGCGCGTCCTGCACGACGGAGAGTATTTTCTAACAAATATTGGATGCGAGCATCAATGGTGAGTTCGACTTTTGCGCCAATGCCAGGTTTGGTGTAATCGAGCATTCCAATCGTGCGGCCTTTTTCGTCTTTGAGAACGGTTTTGATTCCCTCGGGTCCACGCAGGTATGAGTCCATGGTTGATTCAACTCCGGCGATGCCTCTCTCATCACCAATATAGTGATCAAATGCACGTTTGTCGGCAGATGAGATATCACCTTTTTCCCATTGTTTCATATAGCCGAGAACATGTGAGGCTAGGGTGCCGTAAGGGTATTGTCGCTGTGGGCGGATGCCGAGTGTGACGCCCGGGAATTCAAGGTTTCTTTCTGCCATTCGCGAGAATTCCTCGTAGGTGAGATCTGCGCGGTAAGTGAAAGGAACAAGACCTCGGTGAGTTAGGTAGTGTGTGCGCAATGCGGATGCATTATAGTTTTTTGCCAGGCCGAGCTGTTGCAGCGGAGTGATGGTTGATGTATTGACGATCTTTACGATGTCCTTTTCTTCGGTGGCACGATCGAATCCATGACGTTTGACAAGTCGCTCGATCTTAGGGCTATCATCGTATTGATGAGTATAGGCGCTAACGATTTCATCTAGATTGAAGGTCGCGACGTAGTTGCGAAGGTTGCGGGCAAGTGGGATACCGTTGCGGTCGGTGATTTCACCGCGTATGCCGGGTTCACGAATCGTGACAGTGCGGTTACCGGGGACGAGGGCTTGGAATTCGCTTTGGCGCTCGATTTGAAATTCATAGAGTTTAGACAACAATATCCCGAACCCAACCAATATGAGGATGGTTAAGAGGTAGAGTCTAAGTTTGTATTTCGGTTCCATGCTTGTGTTACCAGCTTTTTGATTTTTTAGCCTCTGGGTAGAGTGAGTGATCAAAAAGGTTGGAAATTTGATAGAGTATCCAGAAAATGATTGGGGAGAGAGTCATAGTTAGAATTGAGGTGTAAAACATCAATCTGAGGATGGAGCGAGTAATCGTGAAATCTCCTCTAATGAATGAGATCACAATGAATTCGGCTGCTAGATAAAGAAAGATAGCGATTCCGGAAAGAATGGCAGAAAACTGCCACTTGCCCTGACGAAAGACAGGATTCAGACCCTGCATGAGAAATCCAGCAACACCGAAAAGGATGATGGAGTAGCCGAAGCGCAAAGACTCTACGGGATGACTGTAGACTTCTGTGTCTGCTACGATCGGAGCGAGGTAGCATTGCGCGTCCCATAACAATCCGCCGATAAAAGCCAATAAAAGCATAGTTGGAGTGGTTACGGTGACTGCGCAGCAGAGAAATACGAGGTGCACGATCAGAAAGCGAGCATGGCTAAGGCCCGAGAACGCAGGCACGAACTGCTGCACCAGGAAGGCGATGAGCAGGAAGATTACAGTGCTGAGATTATAGCGGAGCAAGAGATTGATATTTATGGGGTTTCAGAAAGGACGACGAATACAGTTCCCAGGTCGCTGAGGTTTACAGCAGGTGCGACGAGGGCTTCCGAATCGATCGGGCCTTTTTCAACCGTGAGTATGCTACCAACTAGGATGTTGGGTTGAAAAATGCCACCACGACCCGTGGTGAAAACGCGTTGGCCGGCCTTGAGAGATGCGTCTTTAGAGAGGAAACGAAGGCGGAGAGTTGGGCTATTTCCAAATCCACCACGCTGGCCACTGAGGATGCCGACTTCCGGTGTGCCTTCGACGCGGACGGAGACTTGGCATTTTTCATCGGTGATGAGGAGCACAGAGGAGCGATGCTCAAAAGGACGATCGATGATCCCGACGAGACCTTCATTGGAAAGTACGGAAAGTTGGATGCCGATGCCACGGTCTTCACCCGCATCGATCTCCATGGTTTGCCACCATGTGGTAGGGTAACGGCGAATGATTTGCGCCGCGACGACATCAAAGTTGGTAGCCTTTTTGAAATCTAACGCATGGCGTAGTTCTTTATTTTCGCGTTTGAGGGCATCGAACT
>CAMCYT010000138.1 GCA_945885485.1 Prosthecobacter debontii | reverse complement strand
CAAGTTTTGGCCTAACAAGCAGCCCATGCCCAATTTCACCAAACGGCCAAAAAGGCAGCGCGTAATGCACAAGGTCTTTCATCAGCACTCCCCCTTCGACCTCTTCAAAATGATGCAGATGATGCCAGAATTTATAAGGCCCGAACCGTTGCTCATCAATAAAACTTTTTAGCTCCTTCACGCACTTGATCTCCGTCACCCAAGGCACCCAAACGCCCGGAGCGATCATCACTTTGTATTCAATGATCTGCCCCTCATACATCTTCTCCCCCGGCTGATACACAATCTTGAAACCCAACTCTTTTGGCGTAATATCATCCAGATTTCCCGGACTGGAGAAAAATTCCCACGCCTCTTTCAGGGTGATCGGCAAAAACTGTTCTTGGGCGAGTGTATGAATCATTTCTCCACATAACACGGATCTCCTAAGTTGCAATGGATTGGGCAAAAATCTTAAATCTAGCGCCTCATGTCTAATAATCTTCTGTCTCTTCCTTTCATTTTTCCCTTGGAAGATAGGGGAAATTCGATTCGTATTCTGCCACCTATGAAATCGAAATTTTTTATCGCTGCCTGCGCTGCATCCATGTTGTTTGTCATTCCAACTTCTGCAGATGACACCCAGCTAGCCAAACAAATGGAAATCATGAACGACGCTTACAAAGCTATGCGTAAAGATGATATAGATCCAGCCAAAGGTGCCACCCTAGCCCGTGAAGCCCAAGACGCCATGGTCAAAGCCATTGCCGAAATTCCTGAATTGGTAAAAGCCATGCCAGACGGCCCTGACAAAGCCAAAGCTTCCGCTGGATACCGTAAAATGATGGGGACTCTGATCTCAACGCTTGCCGACATGGAACTCGCCTTCCTTAACAAAGATCTAGCAAAAGTGAAAACCATCGTGGAACAAATGAAAGAATCTAAAAAACAAGGTCACGATAAATTCATGAAGGAAGACGAATAACCCCTCCTTAGTCATTTCTCTTATAAAAAAAGCCCGTAGGCATATACCTACGGGCTTTTTAATTGGAGAAAATTTCAGCATTGAATCAATCAACCACGACTTTCGAGCCGACAGCTAATTTTGAGAAAACGACAGGCATCGTTTTCTGTGGTCCGCGAATACATGCGTGCGAGGCTGGATACCGTTTTACTGGGCCAATGTGATGTCCAATGCCATCACCAGTGAGCCGCATCCAATAGCGCATCGGGGCTCCAACAAATTTTCCACCCTCTGGAACGGGATCTTTAGTCATATCGGCATCACTGTTTACGACCTTTCCTTCCGCATCGTAAATTCGACCATATTTATTTGAACTCTTATCTACGATCTTCTCAAGAATCTTGTAGCTTCCCTCGGGCGTCGGATGAGTCGATCTCCCCGAACAGATCGGATAATCAATCACCACCTGGTCGCCGTTCATTAACTTTCCACGCTGAGTCTCTAGATTTATATTCAACCAGGAATTAGAGGCTTTAGTATTAGGCAATAGCTCTTGGTTCGTCCAAGAATCATGAGTCTTGGGATAAGATGTCTCCGCCACAAAAAACTCATAAGTCCCATGCTGATGCGGATTCTTATATTCAGGATGAGTTTTGACCAACCTTGGATCCTTCGGATTTTGTGCGCAACTCGCCAAGAATAAGGCAAAACCAGCAAGACTAAGAAGGAATGAGTTTCTAAGGGACATAATTGGAGAAGCCCTAGATAAAGTAATTTCCAAAATTTTGCAATCTTTGTAATAACGTGATTTAATCAGACTCCCAACAAGTATACTCTATCCACCCGCTCTTTTCCTTGGCGATTGCCTCTACCCGTCGTATCAATGCCGCATGAGCAACACTGCTGACCAAATTTCCGAAGATATCAAGACCGCCATGCGAGCCAAAGACTCCATCGCGCTCAATTCCCTACGTGCCCTCAAAAGTGCCTTAACCAACGCCGCTATTGAAAAAGACGGGCTCGGCACGCTGTTGGACGAACCCGAAATCCTTGCGGTTGTCCGCAAACAAATCAAACAACGCCAGGATTCCATCGAGCAGTTCGAAAAAGCCAACCGCCAAGAGCTCGCCGAAACCGCAAAGGCCGAGATCGCCATCCTTTCCAAATACCTCCCCGCCGCCCTTAGCGAAGCTCAGATCTCCGAATTCGTTGCCCAAGCGATCAAGGAAACTGGTGCAGCTTCCAAAGCCGATATAGGAAAAGTCATGAAACGCACCCAAGAATTGTGCGAAGGCCGTGCCGATGGCAAAACGCTTTCCGCCGCAGTCATTTCACGCCTTTCCTAACCCTTTTCTAAAAAATCGATGTTCGAAGTCAGACAGAAACCAGAAATGGTCGAGCGCGCCCTGCTCGTCCGGCTTTATTTCGATAAAAGCGAAGAAGAGGAATCCGCCTCGTTGTTAGAAGAGCTCGGTGAGCTCGTGTCCACCCTCGGTATCGAGATCGCCGAATCCGTCCTCGCTAAATCCCGCGAAATGCACAAAAAGTTTCTCTGCGGAACCGGCAAAGCCGCGGAAATGGTCGCGCTCGCCAAAGCCCACGAATGCGACTGCATCGTCATCGATAATAACCTCGCCCCCTCCCAACAACGAGAGTGGGAAAAACTCGCCGATCTCTGCGTGATCGACCGCGAAGAAGTCATTCTCGATATTTTCGGAAAACGAGCTCAAACTAAAGAGGCACGCTTGCAGGTCGAACTCGCAAAAATGCAATACGCCCTTCCCCGTCTCGCCCGCATGTGGGGACACCTTGACCGCGAAGGCGGTGGCGGAGGTTCCGGATCCGGTGGCGGCGGCGGTGCCGAACGCGGCATGGGTGAAAAACAAATCGAAATCGACCGACGTCTCGCCCACCTCAGCATCGATCGCTGCAAGCGCGAACTCGAGGTCGTACGCAAACAACGCAAAACCCAACGCAAGGAACGCGAAAAACTCGATACCCCACACGTCGCCATCGTCGGTTACACGAACTCGGGAAAATCCACGATGCTGAACAAAATTTCTGGATCGGATGTCATGGCGAAAGACATGCTCTTCGCCACTCTCGACACCACCACCCGTCGCATCGATTTGCCGGATGGCCAACCGCTCCTCGTCACCGATACAGTCGGCTTCGTCCGCAATCTCCCCCACCGTCTCGTCGAGGCTTTCAAGGCAACACTCGAAGAATCCGTTCTATCAGATTTCCTCATCCACGTGCTCGATGCCTCCGCACCTGAAATCGAAATCTTCCAAGCCACCACGCTGCATGTGTTAGAAGAACTCGGTGCGGTCGATAAACCCATCATCACGGTTCTGAACAAAATCGATAAAATCACCGATCCATGGGAGCTCGTTTGTTTGGAAAAAAAATTCCCCGATGCCATCCATGCATCCGCCCTCACCGGTCAGGGTCTGGAAGACATATACAAAGCCTGCACACAAGTCCTCGCAGATCGGGTCACGCACGAGAATTATCGCATCCCGCAATTTCGCGGCGACATTCTCAACCTCCTCCACAAAGACGCAAAAGTCCTCTCCACTGAATACGATGAAAACGACATCATCGTAACCGCTATCGTACCAGCAAACATCGCAGGTAAACTCAACGTGTTCCTGATTCCTCACTAATCGCAACCATGCGTCTTTTTCTAACATTACTTCTTTTTTCTCTACCGCTCGCTGCACAGGAATCCGGGCCCAAGATTCTCAAAGCCCTGCCTGTCGATGCCGATCCCATCGCACCCGAACCAACACCCGCTCCCGTATTAGTCACGCCCCCGCCCAAACCTGTCGCTCCAACTGAAGTCCCTCCAACTCCGCCGAAAACCCCTGAAGAGACTCCGGAAAAAAAACCGAAAGAATTTCCACCCATCAACCAAAAGCCCATTGGCGACGACGCCGCACGGTTGCAAATCTTCCTCGAACAAGCCAACTTCGGCCCGGGTGTGGTCGATGGAAAAATCGGTCTTTTTTCAGAACTCGCCGTCAAATCATGGAACGAGGTAAACGGCCATGAGTTAGATGATTGGAACGCAGTCAACACCGCGGCTCGCGAGGCCATCACCAACCCTTACGCAGTCGCGTTAGTTCCTGAAATTGCGAGCGAATGGGTCAACTCCAAGCTTTCAACCAAACGCAGCGAACAAGCAAAAACCAAGCGCATGGCCTACCGCTCCATCGCCGAATTTATGTCGGAGCGCTACCATACCGACATCCCAACTTTGATTCGCCTGAACCCTGAAATAAAAATTTACGGCTTACAACCAAAAGCCAGCATCAACGTTCCAAACGTCACGCCTTTTCTCGTTGAAGAACTAACAGATCGTGCATGGAAAGAACTCGAAGATCTCTCGGATCGATACGTCGTGGTCGATACCAAAAAGAACCAGGTCCGCATCTTCGCCGCCGCCCCGCGACCTACCATCATCACCGATCCCAACGCACCCGTCGCCCCTGTCGCCAACACCTCCCTCCTCGCCTCATTTCCCATCACTCCAGGAAAACCCCAGTTCATCAAGTTTGGTTCATGGAAACTTCACAACATGGTCGCGCTGCCGTGGTGGCGTTACGATCAACAACTTCTCGATACCGGAAAACGTTCAGAAAAGGCCCTGATGATTCCGCCAGGCCCGAACTCTCCGGTCGGCATCATCTGGTGCGGAACCACCCGCGCCGGCATCGGCATGCACGGCACTTCCGATCCTGAAACCATCGGCCGCTCCCGCTCCGCTGGATGCATCCGCCTCTGCAACTGGGACGCCGTCCGCTTACCCACCCTCATCCGCCCAGGTGCCACTATCGAAATCCGTTAGACCTTAGCATTCAGCATGAAGCTCTGCACCAATTCCATCGTTCGCTTCGCTATCTACTTCGTCGTCATCGCATATTTGACTGCCGATCTATTTGTCTTCAACGGCCCACTGAGCCATCAACTCAAATCCTTAAATCTATTTACTAACAACAAAGCAAAAACCGCAAGCATCGTCGCTAGCGTCTATGGACATCAAATCACTCGCAGCCAACTCGACCGCGCCATCTATGAGCGACTTTTCCTCGAAGGCAAATCCATGGCCGACCTCAGCCAAACCGAGAAAAATCTCATCAAATCCGACGCGATCGATGATCTCATCGATCACGAACTCATTCGGGTAAAAGTGAGCAACCTAGAGCTCAACGTCAGCGATCAAGAAGTCGATGCCCGACTCGAACTATTTTCCAAAAAATTCAGCACCCGCGAGGAGTTAGAAAACGCCATCAAAAACCAAGGTTTCGGCAGCTTAAAGGATTTCAGAAATCGCATCGCAGCCCGTATACAACAGGAAAAATACGTCGCCATACAGGTGGATCCATCGGTCATCGTCTCTGAAAAGGAAATCACAGAATTTTACGAACAATATCTGGAAGGCCTAAAAATTCCTGAGCGCATCCGTGCCCGCCACATTTTCATTTCAACACTCGATACACCAGCAGAAGAGGCGAAACAAAAACTTCAATCTGCCCTCACCGAACTTCAAAACGGATCCAAAAATTTCGCCGAACTAGCCCTCGCCGTAAGCGCCGATCAAGCCTCGAAAAATCTAGCAGGCGATCTCGGTTGGATGTCCCGCGACCGACTCCCAAAAGATTTTGCAGATCCTGTGTTTCTACTAGAGAAGAATAAATTCACCCTCATCCAAACCAAACTAGGCTTTCACATCGTCGAACTGACTGATCGCCTCCCCGCAGAGACTCCGACACTTGAAGTCGTCCGCGATAAGATTCAATCAGCTCTAGCTACCACCAAACGCCACAAAGCAGTCAACGACTTCCGCGCCTCACTGCGCGAATCCGAGAAAAATAAAATCGAAATCTTCCAAAACTAGCTCGCTAAATAAATAACTCTCTTTCCCCGACCACAATGGAGCAAAGCGACATAGAGGCGCAAACCATCACTAACCTCGCCTCAAATCACTCATCCCTTCCAACTGAACACTAGCAAACTTCCATGAAAATCACCGTTCTCGATGCCCACACACTCAACCCCGGCGATAACCCGTGGACCGAAATCGAATCACTAGGCGATCTGACGGTGTATCCCCGCACCCCCATTGATCAAATCGTCGAGCGCACCAAAGACGCGGATATCATCCTCACTAACAAATGCCCCTTGAGCGCGGAAACCCTTGCCCAACTGCCCAAGCTCAAATTCATCGCCGTCCTCGCCACCGGCTACAACATCATCGACACCGCCTACACGACCCAACACCACATCCCCGTCTCCAACGTCCCTATCTACAGCACCGATGCCGTCGCTGAATTCGTGTTCTCCGTCATCCTAGATTTTTTCAAAAAGTCCGCCCAGCACAGCATCATGGCCCACGGCGGAGAATGGCAAACCAGCCCGGATTTCTGTTTCTGGAAAAACCCCAACTTCACAGAACTCGCCGGCAAAACCCTCGGCGTGATCGGATTCGGCCGCATCGGTCAACGCACCGCCGAGCTTGGCGCTGCCTTTAAAATGAAGATTCTGGCTAATTCCCGTTCGCGCTCGGCCAACACCTCATTCCCATTCGAATGGGCATCCATCAATGAAATCCTCGAAAAATCCGATGTCATCTCCCTCCACTGCCCCCTCACCCCAGATACCCAAGGCCTGATTTCAAAGAATTCCATCGAAAAAATGAAATCCTCCGCCTTCCTCATCAACACC
>CAMCYT010000137.1 GCA_945885485.1 Prosthecobacter debontii | reverse complement strand
GGTATCCTCCGCATTTACGAGCATCGTAAAACCGGCGAGGTCTTTATCGTCAAAGACCCCAACATCCCACTCGACGAAGTGGAAAAAATCCAACTCGAAGTCATGGAGCTCCTAGCTCCTCAAAAAAGTATCATCCCAGAAGAAACTTCTGAAATCTCAACCACAGAGGAAAGCGAACCCAAACCTGCCGAAGGCGATCTACTCTAGACTGTTCTCCTTTTCCAAACGCGCAAGGAGTTGACCTCGCCCGATTCCTGAATACACATACGCCCCATGCAACAAGACGACTCGAAACCAACTCAAGACATCCCTGATTCCGAGGAGACAGCCACAGATTCCGCGGATTCCTCTACAGAAACTCAAGCCACTCCCGAGCTCGATCCGTGGGAGCAACTCGAAGCGGAAGCTGCCAAATGGAAAGAACTCTCCCTGCGCACCGCCGCAGAAATGGACAACCTCCGCAAACGCACCGCCCGTGAACGCGAAGACGCCATCCGTTACGCTAACCAACGCCTACTCGAAGACCTTCTTCCAGTCATCGATAACTTTGAGATGGGAATGCAAGCCGCCGCACAAGACACCAAATCCATGATCTACATCGGCATGGACATGGTACGTAAACAACTCAACGAGTTCCTCAGTAACCAAGGCGTCACCGAAATTTCCACCGAAGGCCAGTTCGATGCCAATCTTCACGATGCGGTTTCACAAGAAGCCTCCGAACAAATCGAAGGCTCCATCCTCCGGACCACACGCCGTGGCTTCAGACTTCGTGACCGACTGCTTCGTCCAGCCAGCGTCGTCGTTTCTTCCAACTCGGAAAATCCTCAATAATCCTCTCCTCCTTGAGGTTTAAAGTTTAGAATTTAAAATTTCATTTTTATTATGGCTGCTCAACGCGACTACTACGAAATCCTCGGCGTCTCCCGCAACGCGGATGCCGCTGAAATCAAAAAAGCTTACCGCAAACTCGCTGTAAAATTTCATCCAGATAAAAACCCCGGCGATCCCACCGCCGAGGATAAATTCAAAGAACTCGGCCAAGCATACGAAGCTCTATCAGATCCAGATAAACGCGCGGCTTATGATCGCTACGGCCACGAGGCCTTCTCCGGCGGCATGGGTGGCGGACGCGGTGGATTCCACGACCCCGCAGATATTTTCTCACAAGTCTTCGGCGGCGGCTTCGAAGAATTTTTCGGTGGCGCTAGCTCCCGTAAAAAATCCGGCAAACAACGCGGCTCGGATCTACGCTACGATCTGGAAATCACACTCGAAGAAGCCGCACGCGGCGTCGAAAAAGAACTCGAAATCGAACGCAATATCCCCTGCGGAAAATGCAACACAACCGGTTCAAAAGGTTCCGGCGGCGTGAAAACATGCAGCACTTGCGGCGGACGCGGAGTCATCGACCGACAAGCTGGAATTTTCATCCAACAATCCACCTGCCCCGAATGCCGTGGTGCTGGCGAAACCATCTCAGATCCCTGCGGCGATTGCCGAGGCCAAGGCCGCGTCGAACGCGCGACACGCATCAAACTCCGCATTCCCGCAGGCGTCGATACCGGTGTAAGATTGCGCTCCACAGGTAATGGCGATGCCGGCGTACGTGGCGGCGTTTCTGGCGATCTCTATGCCTTCATCCACGTTGCGGATCACGACGTCTTCGAACGCGAAGGCAACACCTTGTTCTGTGAAATCCCACTTCCTTTCAGCACTGCTGCCCTAGGCGGCGAACTCAAAGTCCCAACCCTCGATGGCCAATCCTCCATCAAAATCCCCGCCGGAACCCAAGGTGGCACAACTTTCCGCGTCCGCGATAAAGGCATGCCCGCTCTCTCCGGTGGAATAAAAGGCGATCTCAACGTCACCGTCCAAGTCGAAGTCCCAACCAAACTCAACAAAGATCAGCAGGAAAAACTCCGCGAGTTTTCCGAATCCATCGGCGATCAAAACTCACCCGTTCACCAAGGCTTCCTGGAAAAAGCCAAGCGCTTCTTTGATCTCTAATCCATAGGTATTATCAGTCCTATTTCTTAAATGCCTTTCAAACTCGAATACACCGACGGCTCGGCCCGTGCCGGCACTCTCACTCTCCCCCACGGTGAAGTCCGCACTCCCATCTTCATGCCCGTTGGAACCCAGGGCTCAGTCAAAACCCTCCACCCCGCCGAACTCGAAGAACTCGGTGCCCAAATCATCCTTGGAAATACCTATCATCTATGGCTTCGCCCCGGAGACGAACTCATCCAGGAAATGGGCGGACTCCACGATTTCACGACTTGGCAAAAACCCATCCTCACCGATTCTGGCGGCTTTCAAGTTTGGTCGCTCGCCAAAATGCGCAAAATCACCGAAGAAGGCGTCCGCTTCCAATCCCACCTCGACGGCTCAAAAATGATGCTCAGTCCCGAGAAATCCATGGAAATCCAAGCAGCACTCGGCTCCGACATCGCCATGCTTTTCGATGAATGCCCTCCTTATCCCTGCGACGAGAAATACGCAGCCACTTCCCTCGCTTTGACCACCCGCTGGGCAAAGCGCTGCAAACAATGGATAACCGACAACCAACCACTCACCGCCGGCCTTGCCCAAAATCATTTCGGCATCGTCCAAGGCTCAATCTATGCCGATCTCCGCGAGCAATCCGCCCGCGAACTCGTCGAACTCGATTTCGATGGCTACGCCGTCGGCGGTGTATCTGTCGGCGAGCCCGAAGAAGAAATGTTCCGCGCTATCGATAACGCCGTCCCATTTCTCCCCACCAACAAACCCCGTTACGCCATGGGCCTCGGCACTCCACCCCAGATTCTTGAAATGATTGCCCGCGGCGTGGATATGTTCGATTGCGTCATGCCGACCCGTATGGCCCGCCACGGAGTCGCCTTCACCCTGGACGGCCCCATTCATATTAAGAACCTCGTCCACGCGAAAGATCCGGGCCCGATCTGCGAATCCAGCCATCCCCACGTCTCGAGATTCTCCCGTTCCTACATCCGTCACCTGTTCCGCGCAGGCGAAATGCTCGCTTTACGATTGCTTTCCTTCCATAATCTGCATTTCTACCTGTCCCTCACACGGCACGCGCGCGAAGCAATTGCCAACGGAACTTTCGAAACATACAAAAATACATTCGTCCAACGCTATAACTCCAAACCATCAGAATCATGATCCAACTCCTAAACACTCTCGCCGAAACCGCTCCTAAACAAGGTCCACAATCCATCATCGGTCATCCAATGTTCATGATGGTCGTGATGATAGTGCTTTTCTACTTCTTGCTCATCCGCCCTCAGCAACGTCAGCGCAAAGAACAAGCCGCTCGTGTCGCTGCTCTCAAAACCGGCGATAAAGTCATCACTACCGCAGGTCTTCATGGCATCGTCCACAGCGTGAAAGACACCACCGTTGTCATCAAAGTCGCTGAAGGCACTAACCTCGAATTCGATAAAGCGTCTGTCGCCACTGTCGCCAAAAAAGACTAACTCACACCTCTCGGTTATCCCCGCCGTATCCCGATATCCTTTCAATTCTTACTGAAATCCCATGCTCGCCACTACTCTTTTCAACGATCCTCTCGTCATCTTCCTCATCGGACTTGGCCTTCTTGTCTTATTCTTCTGGTATTTCGCAACTGAGATTGAATCACGCAAACGCAATATTGGAACCTTCCTACTCCTCGGTATTGTCGGCCTCTGCGCTCTCGCCATTTATCCTCCAGATAAAACCCTAAAAATGGGCATCGATATCGGTGGTGGTTCCGCTTTCACAGTCCGAATCCAACCTAAATTAGATGGCAATGGTGATCCCATGCCTATCACCTCCGATCAAGTCGAGGAAGCAATCCGCGTGATCCAATCACGCCTAGACACTTTCGGACAAGCCGATCCACCAACCAAACAAGGCGAGGATGGCATCCTCATTGAAATGCCAGGTATCAAACCTGAACAATCCAAAGAAATTCGTGAAATACTGGAGACCGTTGCAAAACTCGAACTCAAAGAAGTCTCCCCCCGCAACGATGAAATAGGAGCAAATGGTAAATCCCTCGCTCAACGCGTCCTGGATGGCGAAGAAATCGAACCGAGACACAGCGTCTACCAAGTAACGAGTAAAGACCCAGAAGGTAACGAATTCACCACACCCATCCTTCTCAAACGCGTAGCCTCACTTGGCGGATCGGATATCCAACTCGCCGCCCCATCCATGAGCCAAAACGGTGCAGTCAGCGTAGTCCTCAATGATGTGGGTGCAGATAAAATGTTCAACCTCACCAAGGACATGCGCAAAGGCACAGACCGCATCGCCGTCTTACTCGATGGCGTCGTGATTTGCGCTCCAACCGTTAATGACACACTCACCAAAAATTTTGAAATCAGCGGACTCGATGACGCCGGCGAACCTAAAAAGGTTGCCAATGCCCTGATGAATCCGTTAGAAAACCCACTCCTCGTCGATGAAGAACGTTCGGTTTCTCCAACCTTAGGTGCGGCAATCGTCAAACAAGGCATTTGGTCTGCCCTCATCGGCCTCGCCATTACTGCAGTATTCATTCTGATTTACTACCGCACCGGCGGTCTCGTCGCACTCGTCGGACTTCTCGTCAACGGCGTGATGCTCTTCGGAGCCATGGCTATGTTCGGCTTCACATTTTCTCTTCCCGGCATCGCAGGTATCATCCTCACCATCGGACTTGCAGTGGATGCAAACGTTCTCATCTACGAACGCCTCCGCGAGGAACTACAAAACGGCAAATCCCTCAAAGCCGCCATCGCAGCTTCTTACGATAAAGCCTTCTCAGCCATCTTCGACGCCAACATCACCTCCCTGATTTCCGCCATCATCCTCTTCGCGATGTCCAGCGGTAGCATCAAAGGCTTCGCCGTCACTCTCACCATCGGTCTCGTCGCTTCCATGTTCTCCGCCATCCTTGTTACCCGCGTTCTATTCCGCTGGGGCACCGATCTGAACCTGCTCAATAAACTCACGTTCATGGATCTGATCAAGGCCACGAATATCGACTTCCTCTCAGCAGCAAAAAGAACCGCCATTGTTTCCATCATCATCATCATCATCTCTCTTTTAGGATTCGGGATTCGTGGTGAAAAAGCACTCGGTATCGACTTCACTGGCGGCACTCGTGTCCAATTCCAACTCGATGACAAAAAAGTCGACCTCAATGATGTAACCAAAGTATTGGATTCTCTCACTCTGACCCGTGAGGCATTTCCACAAATAGAGTCCAACCCAATTTCTGGCAGCTTGCTTAGCCTCCGCACCGATAAATCCGATGTGAAAAATATTGTCAGTGCACTCCGTGCGGAAATCCCTCTCTTGAATGAAAAGAATGATAACGGCACTTATGTTATTGGTGAAAACACAGAAGATGTATCCTCACGAATCGGAACCACCTTTCTCGTCGAATCCATTATCGCCCTCATACTAGGACTCATCGGCATCGGCATTTACATCACCGTTCGCTTCGAACTCTCCTTCGCAGTCGGCGCCTTTGTCGCTCTTATACACGACGTCATCATCGCTGTCGGCATCGTTGTCCTCTTCGGCCGTGAACTCTCCCTCATCCACGTCGGCGCCATCCTCACCATCGCAGGTTACTCTATCAACGATACCATCGTCATCTTCGACCGTATTCGCGAAACCATTCTGCTTCGCTCCGGTGCAATCAAAGACGTCATGAATGAGGCTATTAACGCCACACTATCCCGGACTATCCTAACTTCCGCCACCACCATCGTCACCGTAGCCATCCTCTCCCTTTTCGGTGGCTCCGCACTCCGTGACTTTTCCATCATGATTCTCATCGGTCTCGTCGTCGGAACCTACTCCTCAGTCTTCATTGCCTCCCCTGTCGTTCTCTGGTGGTCGCAACGCAAAGGTGGCAACCTCCGTAAAGACGTCCTCGCTACAACCCTCGCCGCAGAATCGGCAAAAGCTATCAAAGCCGATTAAGTTTCAACCAGTCTAACAACAAAAAATGCGAGGCACCCAAATGCATCGCGTTTTTTTGTTATCGAAAAGGATTTCCCAATTCTCCGCTCTCCGCTTCAAACTATTTCACTTTATCGCGCTGGGTGCTTCGTCATCCGCACCACGTTCTTTGGATCGCTCTCCTGGCTCACCGCGCTCGCGTTTTTCAGGCTGAGGACGTGGACCTTGGGGCTTATCCTCGGGTGTGATCTGTCCATCGTCATTGGTGTCCATACGTTCAAAAATCTGCCTCCGCTTTTCTTCCGGCAACTGACTGAAAAATTTACCCAAACTCATTTCTTCATAACTCAATCCACCGCTCTTATTTGTATCGAGCTCTCGGACTTCGCGCATGCGCTTTTCGTGCGTTTCCTCCCGCATTTTCCGAATCTCCTCTGGCGTGACTTTCCCGTCCCCATCAAGATCCACACGAGCAAATAACTTATCGCGCTGCTCCTGAGGCATATTAGCCATTCTTGGCCCCGCAAAAAATTCCTCAAATGTGATCACCTTATCCTTGTTCTTATCCAACATCCCAAACATTTCGCCTTCACCCTCATGATGAGGCCGCATTTTCCCATTTCTTTCCACGCCATTCTGACTATTCTCACCACGTTTCTCTAGGAACGGTCTGATTGGCCTCTCCCGGGTTTCTTCCTCCGCCTGCAAATGAAACGGCAAAACGCACGCA
>CAMCYT010000136.1 GCA_945885485.1 Prosthecobacter debontii | reverse complement strand
CGCGATCTTGGATGGAGGTTTCAAGAAGTGATAGGTCATGGAGTTCTGCTGCGAGAGCTCCACCGAGAGCGGCGGCACCTTCTGCAGAGTTTTTCTTCGCGAGCGCTGCGGCCTAAGTCGTTGATGATACTTCCACAAGGTCGGCATTTGGAAAGTTTTTCAGAATCCAGTTACGGCATTGTCCGAAAACCTGAGGATGCGAATACAGGGTCTTAATCTGATCTCGCGGGATGGAAGCCATCAGGCAATTTTCAATACGAAGCAAAATCTGCGCACAGATATGCAGGGTGGAATCGACAAATAAATCTAGCGTGTGAGATACCGCGCCCTCGGTGGAGTTTTCGATGGGTACGACCCCGTAGTCGGCTTGGCGACGTTCGACCTGATCGAATACATCGGAGAAATTTGGCTGCGGTGAATAGTTAACCGAATGACCGAATTTTTTGATCGATGCTTGGTGAGTCCATGTGCCTTCGGGGCCGAGGTAAGCTATTTTAAGATCGTCTTCCAAAGCGAGTGCGGCAGACATGATTTCACGATAGATCGCACGAATCGATTTTTCAGGGAGTCGGCCTTGATTGAGTGAGATGAGGCGATCTAACAAAGCTTGTTCACGCTCAGGCGCATAGATTTGAAGACCATCGCGTTTTTTGATCACTCCAACTTCGTGCACGAGATCGGCGCGTTGGGAGAGTAGATTGAGAAGATCTTGATCGATGAGGTCGATCTGTTTGCGAATATCATCGAGGCTCATGATGCGTCAGTGGATATAGGGTTCTCAGAATCGAGTGAGTCATCGGCTTCGTTGGATGCGGCTGCGGAGGGTGTTCCGGTTTCGGTGAGTTCCAATTGCGTTTCTGATGCTTCCGGTTTTGGCTCTGGAAGTTTAATGCGGCGGAGTTCCGAGGCGTTAGGGAGTTCATCGATACTGGTGATACCGAAGTGTTCGAAGAAAAGATCGGTGGTTAGATAGAGCAGGGGACGTCCTGGTAGATTGGCGCGACCGCCGATGCGGACGAGATCGCGATCGAGGAGCTTTTGGATCATACCATCACAAGAGACACCGCGAACTGCTTCGATGGCTACTTTGGTGATCGGCTGGCGGTATGCGATGATGGCCAGAGTTTCCATCGCAGGACCGGAGAGGCGCTCGGGTTTTCTGCCAGGGAAAAGGTGACGAACGAAATCGCCATAATCCGAGCGGGTGTAAATTTTCCAGCCATTAGGTCTTTCTAAAATCGTGAATGCGCGTGCGGTTTCAGCGTAATGCTGATTGAGAGATAAAATGGTTTCAGTCACTTGATCAGGTGAGGCTTGATCAAAGGCGGTAAGCCATTCTGGAAGTGGAGTTGGGGTTGATCCTTCTTCGGTTTCACGGATGAGCACGTCTTCGGCTTCGGCGACGCGGGCGCGGATGAGCCGCGCTATTTCTTCGGAAGAAAGAGGTTCCTGAGAGGCGATGAGGAGAGATTCTAAAATGGCACTGAGTTGCATGTCGGGTCGGCAGATTAGGGAAGGCGCGATGCATTTCAAGCTCCACGGCTGAAAAGGAAAAGGAAAGATATTTTAAGGATTATGAAGTTTCCCCTTGAAGTATAGGGAATGAAGGGCTAATCCACCGCGCCCCTTCCAATGACTTAAGGGTTCAAGAATAACCAGTATTTGTTCATTTTTCCATACATTATCCGCCATGGCTGCTAAGAAAATTACCAAAAAGATCGCAAGCAAACCGCCTGTAACCAAGGCAAAATCTAAACCAGCTGCGGCAAAAAAGCCTATTGCGAAAAAGCCAGCAGCTCCAGTGAAGAAAGCTGTAGCGAAAAAGCCAGTTGCCAAGCCAGTTGTTAAGAAGCCTGCGGCTCCAGCGAAGAAGGTGATTAAGAAAGCCGCTGCACCTGTCAAGAAAGCCGCTGCACCTGTTAAGAAAGCCGCTGCACCTGTTAAGAAAGCCGCTGCTCCAGCGAAAAAGGCAGCTCCAAAGAAGCCTGAATTCACCAAGCCTGAACCGAAAAAGGTCGAAGTGAGTAAGCCAGTTGCAAAAGTGGCTGAGCCAAAAAAAGTGGTTGCTAAGAAACCTTCACTTGTCAGCACTCCGCCGCCAGCTCAGGTAAAACCTCGTTTTGTTCCGCCTAAAGCCGAGCAACCCCATAAGCCTTCTACAACGAGCAAAGGCCATCACACCCCGGCATTCATCGATAAACAGCGTCAGCGCTTGCTGGATTTGAGGGATATGTTGGTCGATTCGATGTCGGGAATGACCCGCGACACCATCCGCAATGCTCCTGAAGGCAGCGAAGCATCCGGCAGCGGCCAGCATCAAGGTGACGCAGGCAGCGATGCTTATGACCGCGATTTCGCCCTTTCTGTCTTGGCAAAAGAGCAAGACGCCCTTTATGAGATCGAACAAGCCCTCCGTCGTATCAAATCTGGCAATTATGGTGTATGTGAAATTTCCGAATTGAAAATTCCTATAGCCCGTCTTGAGGCGATACCATTCGCCCGTTTGACCGTAGAATGTCAGGGCCAATGGGAGAAGGAATATGGGAATCGCAGGTTCCGTCCTTCCGATGAAGTTGGCTTCAGTGGAGGTATTCAGCAAGAAGATGAAGATTCTGTGACGGTTTCGCTTGACGACGACGACGAATAAATCCATATCGCCCCTCCACCAAACACATCATGCCACGCGAGATCATCATTCTTGAATGCACCGAAGCGAAAGCCGAGGGCAAACCGACTTCCCGTTACGACACCACGCGTAACAAGAAAAGCCTTCGTACTCCAGGTCGCTTGGAGAAAGTGAAATTCAATCATTTCCTTAAGCGCAGAACCCTTCACCGCGAACTTCGCTAATTATCATGTCCGAGCCAAAGACTATACAACGCCGTATCAATTTTCGTGTGGCTAACCGCCAGATGACCCGCCGTAGACAGGATATTCCTGTCGAGCAGTTGGTTCCTACGAATCCTGAAGTCCTTAGCAAATTTACTTCTGAAACCGGGAAAATTCTTCCACGTCGCGTCACAGGTGTAACTGCAAAAGTTCATCGCAAGATCAACAACGCGATCAAGCAGTCCCGCGCGATCAACCTGATGCCATAACTTGGCAGATGTTGATTTTACCCAGCATGGATAACTAAATTTCAAAGCCCGCCCGAATCACCGGGCGGGCTTTTTGTTTACTCTTAATAAGAAATATAATGCAGGTTTTGCCAGATACGCAGAACGAACAAGATCATCGCGAGATTGTCATTGATCGAGTGGGTGTGAGAGAATTGCGCTATCCCGCGACCTATCTTGGCCGCGATGCCGTCGTGCAATCGACCGTGGCGAAATATGAAATGACGGTTGAGCTGCCTGCACATTTGAAAGGCACGCACATGAGCCGTTTTGTTGATGTGCTGCATCAATACAACGAGCCGTTATCGGGTGCGTCATTGGGTCGGTTGACTGCTGAGCTCGCCTCACGTTTGGATGCCAGATGTGCACAAGTCAGTTGCGAATTTACCATTTTCCGCGAAAAGCAGGCGCCGGTTTCCGGGATGAAAAGCATGATGGATTATGAGCTGGGGATCGAAAGCCGGTTCTACGCCGATGGAGATCATGAGCTGTTTTACAGCGTCCAGATACCGGTTGCGACGCTTTGTCCGTGTTCGAAAGCAATCAGTGAGCGTGGCGCGCACAATCAGCGTGGAGTGGTGACGATTTCAGTTGAGGCTTCAGAGTTGCTGACTTTTGAGGAATTGATTGAGTTAGCGGAACGTTCTGCGAGTTGCGAATTGTATGCTGGCTTGAAGCGCACGGATGAGAAAGCCGTCACCGAGAGAGCATACGACCAACCGGTTTTTGTGGAGGATCTTGCCCGAAATGTTGCGGCTGGCTTGAAACAACATCCGCTCGTGCATTGGTATCGGGTGGAGGCGGAAAATTTCGAATCGATCCATCATCACAACGCTTATGCGATGATTGAGGCGTGATGATGAGGCTGAATTATGGATATTCGTCCATGATAGCAAAACTCTTCAAATAGATCTAAAAATCGAAAGCCAAGCGCGAAGCTCCTCCGTTTCCTCTGTTACCTCCTGTGCAGAAAATATTTTTTACAGAAGGAAACGAAGATAACGAAGGGCTGGAACAACTCAGCTATCACATCCCATTTACCATAATTCTAAAATCGAAAGCTAAGCGCGAAGCTCCTTCGTTTCCTTTGTTTCCTTCTGTTCAAAAAATATTTCACAGGAGCAAACGGAGATAACGGAGAGCTGGAGTAACTCATTCTATCACCATTCAATTTAAAATCCTTCTGAAATTCCTTAAAATTAAGATCCATCCGCGTCCATTTGACGAAGAGATTTAATTTTTGTGTTCGTCCATGTCCGCTTCGCTCCCATTGCGGTTCATTTTATTTTCTAAATAATTAAAAACGATAGCTGGAAATTTTTCACCACGTAGCTATTTGTCTAATCACGATTATGGCGAGATTGATCACAAAGCTTATCGCATGGCTGGCTAAGAAGCTGGTCGTGTATGTTGTGATCCTTGCGGTATTGTTAGCGATCTTCCTAGTGAAATATTTGCCAAGCATGATCGTGGAGCACCGCGAGGCACAACTGGAGAAAGCGGTGGCGGAGCTGAGCCAGAGTCGGGAGTTGGTAGGTGAGCTCGCGGCGCGAGTGGAGGAGATTACCCATCAGGCGAATGAAAAACGGCAGCAGCTTCGTGAGCTGGAAGCCAAGCAACGAAAGCTCGATGAGTTTCTTCAAAAGGTCATGAACCTATTCCGTCGTGATGAAGTGTTGTCGGAGCAAAAAAGCATTGAGGTAGAACAGGCAAGATTGAGGAATGAAGTGACGGAACTTTCGAATTTGGGTCGGGACATACGTATTCAGGGAGGGGAAACCGCAGAAGAAGTGGCGCGACGTGAAATGTTGCGCGATGAGAAACAGAAGCAACTGAGTGAGATGCAGCAACTGCGCAACACGATGGACGACTTAATGCAGAATCAGCTCAAGCAGTTGGCCGTTAAGGCATTTTACATTTTGTTAGCCCTACTGTTGATTCCGCTATTATGGAAAATTGTGACGTTTTATGTGTTTGCTCCCATCGTGCAGAGTTCTGAGTCGATCGTGCTTGGAGAAAAGCCTGAGGGATCGGAGGACATTTCGGTAACGTCGAGCCATCCAGCACAACGCTTGAATCTCATACAAGGTGAGGTGCTGCTGACGCGGGTGGATTATTTGCAGGGCTCGATGGGGGATTTTAAAAAAGGTACGAAGTGGCTGATGGATTGGCGCTATCCGTTTTCCAGTCTTGCTGCGGGTTTGTGTGTCTTAACGAAAATCCAGAACGCAAGTGAGCAGGGTGGGGAAGTCACTTTGTCGACCCAAGAGGATGCCACTGAAGAACTCGCCGTCATTGAAATTCCAGCGGGAGTTTCGTTGGTGTTTCGACCTAACTTTTTGATCGCCGTCTGCCATCCCGCAGAAAATCCACCACGTATCCGTTCCAAATGGGTGTTCCGTAAACTCCATGCATGGGTGAATTTGCAGTTCCGCTATTTGATAGTCGATGGACCAACGCGTCTCGTGTTTTCCGCTCAACGCGGGTTACAAGTTGAGAATGTTTCCGAAAACGCTCTAGGCAGAAGAGTGAACGCCCGTCTAGTTGTAGCGTTTAGTCCACAGTTAGATTATTTACCAAGGAGGGCTGAAACTTTTGTCGCCTATCTCTGGGGCAAAAACACCTTGTTCGATGATTATTTCCAAGGCTCCGGAACCGTCATCCAACAACAGGTCACAGGTGGAAAACGGAATCCCATCGCTAGATTCTGGGAAAGTATCTTCGGTGCGATCGGGAAGGTGTTTGGGATATGAAAACAGAGCGCGCCTGCAAAATCGTTCAATTGGATGGCCAAGATCATTTGAATATTTTGGTAATGGGCTAACATGCATCGTACAAATCTAACAGCAATTGCAGGGCGACCAGAGTGTAAGAGTCCCCGTCAACGGTAAATTTCAAAAGTAGAGTTTTAGACGGCAATGGTTGGTTTTGTTAGTTGTTGTTTGTAGATTTTGGGAGAGAGATTTCCGAGGGAAGCATGGCCTCCTTGGGATCTATTCTGTTTTGTGCTTCTTTTTACCTGCTGCAGGTTTTTCGTTTTTTGGCGGAGTTAGCCCGTCGTTGGGTTGGTTTGAAAAGCGCCAAGGGTCGTTTAGTTGGCGCATCTCGGTGAGAAGAAGTGCGCGCATTTCCGCGAGCTTGGCGACATGCTTTGGGTCATTGGCGAGATTGGTCTGTTGTTCTGTTGGGGAGATTTTGGAGACAGCAGTGACTTCAGTATGATGTTGTTCGGCTAGAAACTCGTGAGGATTTTCTTTGAGGTTGAAGAGCTGGGTTTCTTTAACACCGGTGGTGGTGGATTCGTATTCGATGAGTTTCCAATCGCCTTGTTTCACGGAGCGCATGCCTGGCTTGTCTCCGCCGTTGTAAACGCCGTAGAGTGTGTCGCGGATGGTTTGTTTCTCGCTGAGGAGTATTAGCTTGAAGCTTGTGCCCTCGTTGGTTTCCGGAGTGGTGACGCCGGTGAGATCACAAAAGGTGCTGAGTAGATCACCAAGGTAGACGTTACCGGGCGCACGGACGCCGGGCTTGATGCCTGGACCTTTGATGATCATTGGCACGCGCCAAGTGTGTTCGTATAGATTTTGTTTTCCCTGCAAGCCGTGGCGACCGATCGCGATGCCGTG
>CAMCYT010000135.1 GCA_945885485.1 Prosthecobacter debontii | reverse complement strand
TGGGAGAATGAGTGCATAGAACCACTTTTTCATTATGGATAAGTTTGGAAGGAAGTTGAGAGCATACTCTAGTAGAGAGACACGTTGATAAAGTGAGAGTTAGGGTTGGAAAAGTCACGTTGAGAATGTGCCGAGGTCGTGAAGTTTTTGGTAGCCCCGACAAGTCGGGGGAGGCAGCCGCATGGAATGAGGAAGAATTTGATGGTTCAGATAATTATCTGATACTTCTCGCTTCGCGCGGCGCCCTCGGCGATGGCGCCCTACCAATTTGCGCTCTGCGATTTCAGTTCTCTTGAGCTTTTAGGACTGCCTTGATCACGATCTTTCCTTCTTTATCGGCCGTGGCGTTGAGTTGGATGCGGGTGATTCCAGGGTTAGGTTCGTCGTGGGGTTTGGGTGGGGGATCGGCGGGGGAGGATGTTGGTTTGGTGGACTGCGGGGAAGATAGATCGAGCTGCATGGTGGCTTTGTCTTGTGTGAGGAAGAAGCCGGTATCGGTTGGGGTGGAGCTTGCGGGGGTTAGAAGGTTCCAAGTGATTTTGTCGTTGGGTTTCAGGCCTGTTAGAGAATCGGTGATGGTGATGATGTGCTTATCTGTATCCATCTTGAAACGGCGAGTGGCGGTGGCGTTTTTTGGTAGGCCGAGAGGTGAGACTAGGTTAACGAGGGTTTCGTTTTGTGGGGCGCCTGTTGAAGAGATGATTTCTGATTTACCATCCATTTGATGGAGTTGGCCGTTGTAGGTGAGGGTGTTGTGGGAAAAGTTGTTGAGGCGGAAGACTGACCAGCGTTGGCTGTCTTGAGTCATTTGGAAGAGGTTAATCCCACCGGATTCGAGTCCATTATAACTCTGCACCCCGAGATCGCTGGCCCAGCGTTTGCCTGCCCAGTCGATGACAAAAGAGCCTGCGTCCATGTGGCCGTGGCTGACGTTGGCTTGTCCGGCTTTGATGCCGAGGAAGAGGTCTTTGGCTTCGAAGCCGGTGCGATGGATGGCGATGGGACTCAAGCCGCTTCCAACAAAATGATTAGGCAAGGGCTTTTCTTTAGGATCGGTTTTTTCAGGAAGCCAAAACGCGGAGAGTGCGAGAAAGCGATCATGGGTTTCGGAGTCGATTTGATCAAACGTGGGCGCGATGAAATCGCTGAGCGCTTGGCTTTGGTTTTGTTTCGCCATCCAGGTCATCGCTGCGCTGAAATCGAATGTTCCGGGTCTATTGTCGCCATAGCTGAAAAGCAGGTCGCTGGTGCCATGGACTTGGCGGACGTAGTTGCCGCTTTGGAGAAAACCAGTATGTGTTAGAATTTTATCAAACGGAAGCTTTGCGGTGCGCAGTGCCTCAATGGTGAGAATGGTGTAACTGGTTCCATAAGCCCAATAGCCACCGCCTTCCGAGTAGGCGCCATCGGCTGGATAACCCACGCTGAGGCCTTTGGGGATGGCTTGGGTTGCGGCTTCTATCGCTTTGCTGGAAAGCTCGGGTTCAAGATCACTGAGAGCGATGGCGGATAAAACCAATCCGCCCATGCAGACTTGGTTCCAGTTGTTGTGCCAACTCATGATTTTTTTCTGAGCCAGCGTGGATTTCAGGCCCTTTTCGAGGAGCGCAGTGGTGATGATTTTCTTATCGGCTTCTGTTAGATCCTGAAACAACCAGTCATAGCCGATGGCTAGGGCGGTTTGCATTTCGGCGGTGTCGAGGTGGTGGTCGGGGTTCCAATCTTTGAATTTCGATATCGCGAGCATTTCATCGCGGCAGCGATCGAGGTATTTCTTTTCTCCAGTGACTTTCCATGCGGTGGAGAGATCGAGCACGCGTTCGATGGCGTCGCGGGACACGGTAAGTATGCGTCGACCCTCACGCTTGTAGGTTAGCAATGGCTTTCTAAGGGTGAGATCGGCGCGCGCGATCGTGGCGGAAATGATTTTTTTGACCCGTGGATCGGCCTCCATGCGGGCAGGCAGTTTTTTCCAATCGGCTGCGGTGACAAGCAGGCGCGGGTGTTCGGGTGCAGCCAGCAGGGCTGACGGCAGGGTAAGCCAAACTATCGTTAAACTGAGAAGATAGAGGCTTTTCATGGTGGAAATTTGCGGGTAGAGAATAGGAATGCGCTTAATTGTGGGAATGATTTCAGCTTCGTGCGGCTTATTAAACGCCGGAAGTTTGTTGGATTTTTCATACGGAATTCTGGAGGAGCAACATGGCAACGATAAACGTGCAACCGAGCTTTTTGAATCGGCTTACGCCGCGGATCCAATGGCGATGCCGCTTGTTAGGCGAATGGTGGAGATCAAGATGAAATCTGGCGATAAGTTGGCAGCGCTGGGAATTTTTGAAAAAGTCATCACGGCTCGGCCTGATGAAATCGGAGTGAGGATCGAATACGGTGATTTTCTTGAAACGATAGGTAGGGGTGATGGGTTAGCGGATCGCAAGCGCGAGGAAGCGTATCTCAAAGTACTCGAAGCTATGCCCGGAAAGGTTTTGCCGATTGAGCGGTTGATTCGTTTTGCACGCGACAAGGGAGATGATACTAAAGCTCGGGAGTTGTTGGAAACGCTTGATATGAATTCTCAGGAGGCGGTGAATTATTACATCGCGACCACGAAAAGTCTTTACGATGGAAAAGATGAAGAAGCGAAGAAGCGGATAACGGAGCGGTATCAAAAAGCGATGGAGAATCATCCGGAATGGGCGGGCATCGCCAGATCGGCGAGTGATTATTTCCGTGAGGCAGGCAATATGAAAGAGGCGATTCGTATGTTGGATCTGCATACGACAGCTGCTCCGTCCTCATTGGATATGAGGATACGCAAAGGGATTTTGCATTTTGCATCGGAAGAGGATGAAGCTGGGGTGAAAGCATTGAAAGATGTGTTGGCGATCCATTCTCGGAAAGTTCTGGCGCATGAGTCGCTGGCGAAGTTTTACCGGAAGAAAGAACAGCTCGACGAAGCGCTGTTCCATTCGGCGGAGTTGCTGAAAATTCGTGGTGGGACGCCTGAGGAGTTTGAGCAGCTTGCGACCGAGTTGATTGCTGCGGGAAAAAATCGTGATGCACGTTTGTTGTTAGAACGGGCGGTTTTTAATCATCCTGAGAACGCTCGTTTGATGACCCAGTTGGCGGTTGCTGCGGTGCGCGATCCAGAATCGAAAGACAAGGCGCTTCGGTTATTTCGTGAAGCGGAAAACATGATGAGCAATCCATCGCAAATGGACCCGAATTTCTTATTAGAATTTTCCCAAGAGCTAGTGGTTCAAGGCCAGAACAAGGCGGCCGAGGAAAGATTGCGGAATGCAATCAAGACCTTTCCTAAGACGGCTACCAAGGAAACCGCCACGGCACTGCGAGCCTTGGCGGGGATATGGAACGCCGAAGGACGCAATGCGGATGCCGCAAAGGCGTTGATTTCTCGGGCTGAAGCACTGGAGAAATAATAAATTCAGATTTTTCCCCTCTTTTTGCTTGTCAGCACCCCGTATCGAAAACAAACATCCCGCCCCGCGAAAGCGCCTATGGGTAGGTGGTCGAGTGGTTAAAGGCGGCAGACTGTAAATCTGCTCACGCAAGTGTACGCTGGTTCGAATCCAGCCCTGCCCACCATCATTTTAAAGAAAGCGTTCATCACCACGATGAGCGCTTTTTTGTTCTGGCAGGGCTGGGTTCGAACCACTGCCGAATCCGCAATCGCGGTGAGGCAGAAGGGTTGAGCCGTAGCGAAGCGAAGTCGGGGGATTGCGAAGCAATCGCCAATCCAGCCCTGCCCACCATTATTTTAAAGAAAGCGTTCATCATCACGGTGAACGCTTTTTTTCATTAGAGTTTGCACCTAGGCTTGCTGGTTAAGATACCAACGAACGGTTTCGCGTATGCCGTTTTCAAAAGTGTAAGTAGGCACCCAACCGAGATCCTGTTGCAACTTGCTGGCGTCAATTGCATAGCGACGGTCGTGCCCAGCACGATCTTTAACGTGGGTGATTAGCTTTTGTGTGTTACCGCCGAGTTGCGGCGCCATTTCATCAATTAATTCGCAAATCAATTTCACAGTATCGATGTTCGCCCATTCATTATTCCCGCCGACGTTATAGGTTTCGGCTGTTTTGCCCCGATTCAACACTTGCCACAAGGCCTCGGTATGGTCGCGAACGTATAACCAGTCGCGCACATGCATGCCATCGCCATAAACTGGTATGCTTTTTCGCGATAGACAGTTTTGAATCACCATCGGAATAAGTTTCTCGGGAAATTGGAACGGCCCATAGTTATTCGAGCAGTTGGTAATCACTGTATTCAGGCCATGTGTATGATGGTATGCACGCACGATCATGTCGCTTGAGGCTTTGCTGGCTGAATAGGGAGAGTTCGGTGCATATGGTGTGGTCTCGGTGAAATAACCTGTAGCGCCGAGCGAACCGTAAACCTCATCTGTTGAAATATGATGAAACCTTTTGTCATCAAACTTTCCGTTCCAAAAGCCGCGGCAGGCTTCGAGTAAATTAAATGTACCAATGATATTCGTGCTGATGAAATCGTCCGGTCCTGTTATGGAGCGGTCTACATGCGATTCGGCCGCCAGATGCATGACATGTGTAACCTCATGCTGTTCGACGACTCGTATCACTCCTGCTTTGTCTCGAATATCTACTTTCTCGAAAACGTATTTCGGATGGGCTGAAACGGTTTCTAGATTGGCCAGATGCCCGGCGTAGGTGAGGCAATCCAGATTGATGAGTTTATGGATCTCAGGCTTAGCAATGATGTGCCGGATCAGATTTGAGCCGATAAATCCAGCACCGCCGGTAATAAGCAAGTTCATGTGGTTAGATTAAATTGTTTCGGGTTTCCAATTGCGCAAGGAGTGTTCTAGCGCTTCCCGCACGGGGCGAATTTTCACGCCCGTCGCCAGTAATTTTGTCACGTCCAAGACGCAATTGGAGCGCGGGGTCTTGGCCGCAGAATTGTAAAATTCCTCGTTATTAGCCCAGAACTCGAAGGTGCGGTTCAGTTTGAGAATTTTCTGCATAAGCTCAATCACTTCTCGTGCGGTGATGAAGTCAGGATTGGTCACATTGTATATTCCGAAAGGGGCACGCTTTTCCCATAAATCCAGACAGGCTGCGGCGTAATCACCTCGATGCGAAATCGAATTCACATTGTCACACACCTTGGCATAGCGCTGCAACTTACTGAGATAATTACGCATGTTATCCACTTCATCGAACGGAATTCGCAAGCGCCAGATGTAGTTTTGACCGATGCCCGCCATCGCTTCTTCACCCAGTGCTTTGGTGCCGCTGTAAAAGCTGCAAGGTTCGTCGCGAAAGGAGAAATTCGGCGCATCCGTTTCGGTGAAGCCTAAAATATTTTCCGGGGCCGTGGAGATCATTTTGCGCACCTCAGGCTTGTTTATGTCTTTTTCAGTAATGACCTGATTTTCAGTTTTGATTTTCGCCCCAGAATAAATGCAACCGGAGGAGACATGTCCCCATGGAATGCCCGCTGCGGCGCAAGCTAGGGCTAGGGTTTGCGGCAGAAGCGTATTTCCTATTAGCGTGTCGGCTTTGGCCGCCTCACATGCATCCACGTTTGGTTTACCCGTGTAACCCGCTGCGTTAACGACAAAATTCAGTCGCTTCGATTTGAGGTAATCGAGCAACAAATCAAACCGATTATAATCCAACTCTCTCCGCGAGAGTGAGATAAACGGATGTTTCCGTCGTTCAAGTTCTGCTACAAATGCTTGTCCGATGTAACCATTGCCGCCAAGAAGTAGAATCATTTTTCGTTATTTAGTCGGTTGGCCTCAGCGATGATTAAGCTAAGGTATTCGCGGTATTCACAGTTGGGCATTAGGGCAGTAAGCTCCGTGAATTGTTCGAGATTCAAAAACCCGGCGCGAAACGCGGCTTCTTCTGGACAGCCGATTTTGATGCCGGCTCGCTTTTCGATGGTTTGCACGTAGGCGCTGGCTAAGTGTAGACTGCTGCTTGTTCCTGCATCCAACCATGCAAAGCCGCGGGTCAAGCGCGACACGCGCAATGTGCCGCGCTTGAGATAGGTAATATTTACGTCGGTGATTTCCAGTTCTCCGCGCGCGGAAGGTTTTTGGTTTTTTACGATGTTTAACACCTCGTTGTCATAAATGTATAATCCGGGCACAACGTAATGACTCTTCGGTTGCTTTGGTTTTTCTTCGATGGATATTGCTTGGCCATTCACATCAAACTCGACGACACCGTAGCGCTCTGGATCTTGGACGTGATAGCCAAAAATCGTCGCGCCACTCTTGAATTCAGTGAACGCCTCCCCGAACGCGTCGCCGCCATAAAATATGTTATCGCCCAATATCAACGCGACACTGTCAGAGCCGATAAAAGATTCCGCGATTAAAAAAGCCTGGGCAATGCCCGCTGGTTTAGCCTGTTCACGATAATTGATCGTTAACCCGAGGCGTGAACCGTCGCCGAGCAATTGTTTGTAGCGAGGCAGATCGTGCGGCGTGGAAATGAGGCACAATTCCTTGATGCCCGCCTCGATCAAGGTGGTCAATGGATAGTAGACCATCGGTTTGTCGTAAACCGACTGGAGTTGTTTACTAGTTACGAGGGTTAACGGATAAAGCCGTGATCCCGCCCCGCCTGCTAAGATGATTCCCTTCATTATATTGGGCTTGAAAAGCGCGCCTCAAAATGTCTTCAGTTTCAAATGAATCAAGCCCTTTAGTAATCAAGCCCCACGACACGCATCCGCAAGTTCTGCCGCCTC
>CAMCYT010000134.1 GCA_945885485.1 Prosthecobacter debontii | reverse complement strand
CTTCGCTAACGAGGCCAGACACCTCCTCCACGACCTTCGTGAATCACTGAATCTTCATAACCTCGAATCTCTCCGCTTACTCAATCGCTACGATGTCGAGGGCATCTCCAACGAAGAATTCACCCAAGCCTCCAGCAGCATTTTATCGGAACCCCAAACCGATCTCCTCTTCAACCAAATCAGCATCAGCCCAGAGGAAAATGCTTTCGCCTACGCCTACCTTCCCGGCCAGTTCGACCAACGCGCCGACTCCGCCGCACAATGCATTCAGATCCTCACCGGAAAAGATAAACCCGTCGTCCGCGCCTCCCAGATCGTCATCCTGAAAGGTAAAATCTCAGACGCACAAGTCTCAGCGATCAAATCCTACGTCATCAACGCCGTCGATTCCCACGAAGTCCCCGTAGCGGCCCCGACGGGTCGGGGGTCAGCCGATCACACTTCCCCAGCCGACATCGAGATCTTAGGAAATTTTCTCACCGACTCTCCCGAAAAAATCCGCAAAGCCATGTCCCTCGCCATGTCCGAGGCCGATGTTGCGTTCACCCAGAATTACTTCAAAAACGAAGAAGGTCGCCCGCCAACTCTGACCGAGATCCGCATGCTCGACACCTATTGGTCCGATCACTGCCGCCACACCACTTTCCTAACAGCGATCGATGACATCAAGTTCGGCGCAGGTTCAGAACTCATCGAAGAAACCTATGACATCTATCGCGACGTCCGCAAAAAACTCAATCGTGATGACCGTCCCGTCACCTTGATGGACATCGCTCTCATTGGCATGCGCGAACTCAAAGCCTCCGGCGAACTCGATAACCTCGAAGTCTCCGAAGAAATCAACGCCGCCTCGATCGTCGTAAAAATTCAAAATTCAAATTTCAAATTTCAAAACTCTAGCTCTGCGCCCCTCTCCGACCTCAGCGCCTCTGCGGTGAAAAAACCAGATGAAGAAGCGAAAGAAGAAGAGTGGTTGATTCAGTTTAAAAACGAAACCCACAACCACCCCACCGAAATCGAACCCTTCGGCGGCGCTGCAACTTGCCTCGGCGGTTGCATTCGCGATCCTCTTTCCGGTCGCTCATACGTCTATCAAGCGATGCGCGTCACTGGCGCAGCAAATCCCCTCACTCCGTTTTCGGAAACGCTACCCGGCAAACTCCCTCAGAAAAAAATCTGCCAGATCGCCGCGAAAGGTTATTCGTCTTACGGCAACCAAATCGGTCTTGCAACCGGCCAAGTCGCTGAAGTTTATCATCCAGGCTACGTCGCCAAACGCTTAGAGATCGGCGCAGTCGTCGCTGCCGCTCCTCGCAGCAACGTCTTCCGCGGTTCACCATCACCGGGCGATGTCATTCTCCTCATTGGCGGTCGCACCGGTAGAGATGGAGTCGGCGGCGCCACCGGTTCATCCAAAGAGCACACCGATACCGCTTTAGAAAATTCAGCTGAAGTCCAAAAAGGCGATGCTCCAACCGAACGCAAAATCCAACGCCTCTTCCGCAATCCAGAACTCACCCGCAAAATCAAAATCTGTAACGACTTCGGCGCCGGCGGTGTCTCAGTTGCTATCGGTGAAATTGCTCCTTCTCTCATTATCAACCTCGATGCCGTTCCTAAAAAATACGACGGACTCGACGGCACCGAACTCGCTATTTCTGAATCTCAAGAACGCATGGCGGTATGCGTCGATCCATCAGAAATAGAATTCTTCATCCGCGAAGCGGATAAAGAAAACCTGGAGTGCGTCCACGTCGCCGACGTCACTGACTCGGGTCGTCTGATCATGAATTGGCGAGGCAAAGAAATTGTCAACCTCAGCAGATCCTTCCTAGACACCAACGGCGTCCAACAATCCGCCAAAGTTGAGGTAACCGCTAAAGCCATTTCTTCCACTACTCACTACTCACTGCTCACTGATCACTTACGTTCACTCAACATCGCCTCCCAAAAAGGACTTGGCGAAATGTTCGATGGCTCAGTCGGCGCAAACACCGTCCTCTGGCCTTTCGGTGGATCTAACCAAATCACCCCACCCGATGCGATGGTCGCGAAGCTTCCTCTATTGGAAGGAGAAACCGATGCCGCCACGTTTATGTCATGGGGTTTCGATCC
The DNA here is from genome assembly GCA_945885485.1 of Prosthecobacter debontii. Lineage (GTDB taxonomy): Bacteria > Verrucomicrobiota > Verrucomicrobiia > Verrucomicrobiales > Akkermansiaceae > Luteolibacter. Next base: position 4,665 of record CAMCYT010000134.1, on the reverse strand, counting down.
ATTCCTTTCCGAACAATCCCCTTTCCATGGTGCCGCATATGCCGTCACGGAATCGGTCTGCAAAGCCGTCGCCGCCGGCGCGCGCCTCAGCGACATCCGCCTCACCCTTCAAGAATATTTCCCGCGCCTTGGCAACGATCCCAAACGTTGGGGACTTCCCTTCGCCGCGCTGTTAGGTGCGTTCCGCGCTCAGCACGAACTCCGTCTTGCCGCCATCGGTGGTAAAGATTCCATGTCCGGATCGTTCAACGAACTCGATGTGCCTCCAACCCTCGTTTCCTTCGCACTCGCACCGGGATACGCCTCGCTTGCACTCTCACCTGAGTTCAAAAAAACCAATTCCACGGTTTCCTTGTTAACAACTCCGATCCTTGCAAACGGTCTCCCAGATTTCGCAGCACTCAAAGAAATCGCCGAATCGCTTCATCAACTCAATAAAGCCGGAAAAATCATTTCCCTCCACCACATCGGAGCAGCAGGTATCCCCGCCGCCATCGCCAAGTGCTGCTTTGGTAACCGCATCGGTTTCAATGGGAGCACGGACGCCCCGTCTGTATTATACACCTCCAGCCCGGCCTATTTCTCCTTCCTCATCGAGCACGCAGCATCAGACTCCATCCCGGGAGCCATCATCGTCGGCGAAACCACCTCAGAACCGACCCTCACCATCAATGGCGAGTCCCATTCTCTAACCGATCTCCAAACTGCTTGGCAATCCACCCTAGAGCCCGTCTACCCGACACGGCCGGAATCATCTCCAATAAGTCCTATAGGACCTATAAGACCTATTTCTTCAAATCAACAATCAACAATCAACAATCGTCAATCGTCAATCAGACCCAAGGTCCTAATCCCAGCCTTCCCCGGAACCAACTCAGAATACGACTCCGCCCGCGCCTTCCAACGTGTTGGTGCTGAAACCCACATCGAAGTCTTCCGCAACCTCTCCGCCAAACACATCGAGGAATCCATTCACGCTCTTGCCGAGCAAATCAAAACCTCCCAGATCCTCTTCGTTCCCGGTGGTTTCTCCGCAGGTGACGAACCCGATGGCTCCGCGAAATTCATCGCCACCATCCTGCGTAACCCGCGCGTTGCCGATGCAATTTCTGACCTCCTCGAAAACCGCGATGGTTTAATTCTCGGAATTTGCAACGGCTTCCAAGCTTTGATCAAAACCGGCCTCGCGACTCACGGCAAAGTTATCGCCACAGATACGAATTCCGCCACGCTCGTACACAACGACATTTCCCGCCACATTTCCCAATACGTCCAAACCCGTATCATCAACAACTCCTCACCTTGGCTCGCCAACCAAGAAATCGGAACGATCCACACCGTCCCCGTCTCCCACGGCGAAGGCAAATTCTACGCGCCTGAGGAAGTCATCGTCAAACTTGCCGCCAACGGCCAGATCGCCACTCAATACTGCGATCCACAAGGCAACCCGACCATGCAACACCCGTTCAACCCGAATGGGTCACTCTGCGCCGTCGAAGGTATAACCTCTCCTTGCGGTCGCGTCCTCGGGAAAATGGCCCACTCAGAACGTTGTTCCGCAGGCCTCGCCAAGAACATCCCAGGAAACAAGGTGCAGCCGATCTTTGCCGCGGGCGTGAGTTATTTTGGGTAAGCTTCTTGAATTTAAAAGGAGATAACTGAGCCAACGGAGGAGCTTTGCGCTGCTTTTGACTTTAGTCTGACGTCTAAATTTAAAAAAATTTAACCACAGAGAGCACGGAGTACACAGAGTGAAGAGTGAGAATAAAATCTGACAGCAATGCGCGGAAGCAACCAATCCGTGTATTGACTCCATTTCATTACGTCCAAGCCAAAACGGCTTCGCCATTACTGAAACTCATTAACATTCGTTCTGCTTTCGGTGCACTCCGTGGTTCAATTTCATTTTTTTCTGTCTGAGGTCTTTACTCACCTCCGTTTCCTCCGCTATCTCCGTCTCCTCCGTTAATATCTTATTAGCATCACCGTTGCTTCCCAAGTAAATTTCATAATTGGCACAAATTATGCTTCATTTTCTATAATCTGTGTGACTAGCTTTGTGTAGGCGATTCCCGCCCTGCCAAATGGCCGAAGCTTCACTCTACCAGTCACTCTCTCAGTCTCAAAATCTCGCGCCGCAAATGCGCAAGAGCTTGGAGATTTTGCAGGCTAGCACTTTAGAGTTATCCCAGCTGTTACGCCAAGCCTTGGAAACAAATCCAACCTTGGAGGACATCACTGAAATCGAGTCGCTCGACCAAGAATCGCTGGATAACGATGATCCTGACTCTTTGGAATATTTGAACGAGACAGAGGATGATTGGAGAGACCGATCCATTCTCGATGGACGTAGTAATCAATGGACTCAAGAAGACGAGGAGCGCCGTCAGCGACATTACGACAACATCGTCGCCCCCGAAAGTCTTCAACAACATCTTCAACAACAGCTCGATCTTTCATTAATCGAACCCTCAGTTCGTAAAGCTACTCAGGAGCTTCTTGGCTTCATCAACGAACGCGGATTTCTAGATGAGCCTTTGCAAAAAATCGGCCTGAATTCATCATCCACTTTCAAGAACCTCCGCGAGGCACTCAGCCTAATTCAAAGCTTCGATCCCGCAGGGGTCGGCGCTTCAGGCATCCCCGAAGCCCTACTCATCCAACTTGATCGTGCATCAGGAAAGGAAACGATCGAATATAAGATCGTCAAAGACCACCTCGAAGACCTAGCTAGAAAACGTTACCCCCAAATCGCCAAAGCGCTTAGTATCAGCATAGATCGTATTACGGAAGCCGCCTCCAACATCAGTCGACTCTCCCCAAACCCTGGCGGCGAGTTTGATCCGACTGGAAACCCCTACATCCTTCCCGATGTGATCATTGAAAAAAACGATGATGGCAAATGGTCGGCACGCCTAACAGGTGAGCATTTGCCCGCTCTACGCATCAATGATTTCTATAAAGACATGATAGGAAAATCCGGAGTGGATGCAAAAGCCCGCGCGTTCCTCCGTGATCAAATCCGCGATGGCCGGAGTTTGATTCGTTCGATTTCGCTTCGCCAAGAAACCATTCTGGCAATTGCTCACAAGCTCATCGATCAACAAATCGAATTCCTAGAAAAAGGCCCACGTCACCTACGCCCTTTAACGATGAATGACATCGCCGATGAGTTACAACTTCACGCGACCACAGTCTCTCGTGCCGTTGCTGGAAAATTTATCCTCACCCCACAAGGCCTCATGGAAATGCGTGCGTTCTTCGCCACCGGATACCAAACCGAAGGCGGAGCCGAAGTCTCCAATGCCGGAGTCCGCGAAGCGATCCAACAACTCGTCGCTCAAGAAAACCAAGCCAAGCCTCTCTCCGACGACGCGATCACCAAAGCCCTAGCCAAACAAGGCATTACCATCGCCCGCCGCACCGTCGCCAAATACCGAGAACAACTCAACATCCTGCCATCACATCTCAGGAAGTCTTTTTAATTTTGGTAGGGCGCCATCGTACACCCCGATCTGTCGGGGTGTACGATGGCGCCCTACCCAACACTCAATCTAACAAATCCGGATAACACTTCGTGGCAATTTCCATACTCAAATCCAAAATCCTCTGCGAGCGGGATTCTTTCAACACCTGCTCAGCCAGCGCATGGCAATCGCCGTAATGCAGCGAACGAATCACCTGACCCACTTTAGGCAGAATTTTAGGAGAAACCGAAAGCTCCTCCACACCCAAACCTAACAACAACGGAGTAAGCCGAATATCGCCGGCCATTTCACCGCAAACTCCTGTCCAGATTCCCTGTGCCTCACCAGCTTCGACAGTGCGTTTGATCAAACGAATCACAGCGGGATGAGTTGGTCTGTAAAGATCCGCCACGTGCGGATTCACCCGGTCAACCGCTACGGTGTATTGAATCAAATCGTTTGTTCCTATCGAAAAGAAATCGACATAAGGCGCGAGTAAATCCGCACATACCGCCGCGGACGGCACCTCGATCATCACCCCAACTGGAATTTTGTCATTAAATGGAACGCCCTCAGAAGTCAGCTCATCCATACAACGCGTCAACATCTCCCGAGCACGGATCAATTCCGATAAACCAGAAACTAGCGGGAACATCACTGCGAGCTTTCCATGCGCACTGGCACGCAGGATCGCGCGCAACTGATCACGGAACATCGCCGGACGTGAAAGCGAAACGCGAATGCCACGCCAACCGAGGAACGGATTAGGCTCCGGCTCGGTCAATGGCTCAATCGGCAACTTATCGCCTCCGGCATCCATGGTCCGAATGATCACAATTTCCCCATCCACTGCTTTACCGACCCGCTCATAAGCCTCTGCTTGTTCGTTTTCATCCGGCATTTCGCTGCCGTTCAGTAACAAAAACTCTGTCCGATAAAGCCCCACCCCTTTTGCACCGCTTTCTTTGACCTGATGCAACTCTTCAAGAAACTCAATGTTCGCCGATAAAGTAACAACCCGACCATCTTTGGTTTCGGTCGCTTCGTTTTTAAGCGCGTCCAGTTCGTTGCTCTGCCGTTCCTTCTCAGCAGCAAGCGTGATGTATTTTTCTAAAGTATCACGCGTAGGATTTAAAATCAGCTTCCCCGAATATCCATCGATCACTGCCGGAGTGAGAGCGGTCACTTGAATGACCGA
>CAMCYT010000133.1 GCA_945885485.1 Prosthecobacter debontii | reverse complement strand
CAGAGCGCGTTGGAACCACCCGGTCCCATTCCGAACCCGGAAGTGAAACGACGCAGCGCCGATGGTAGTGGGACGATAGGTCCTGTGAGAGTAGGTCGTTGCCAGGTATTTGCCCCGTTGTAGTTAATCCTACAACGGGGCTCTTTTTTATACTTTTTTTGGGAATGAAATCCAAAGCCTACGGCGGAAGAAATTATTTCCAATTAAGTCCTTTTTGGGAGCGCCAATCGCGGTAGGCGGCAAATTGTTCCTTTTTGCTTAGAGACTGTCGCGTCGGATCTTCGTTGAGAAACTCTTCAAAAGGCGTTCCAGATGGGACTTCGACGTTGTGTTCGGCTCCTACAGAAGCTGCAGTGCTAGAATTTGAGCGATTGGAATTGTTGGCTTTGTTAGATGCTACGGAAATTTTGCAGTTGATTCTAAGGACGAGGAAAAAGATCGCGATTAGGAGAGCGAGACAGACATAGCCAATGATATCTGAAGGGAGCGAAAGGGAAGCTGCGGTGGAGAGATGCATGATTTGTTATGGGATGGTGGAGGAAATTTCTCCGTCGATGAGTTTGGTGCGCAAGCGCATACCGGGTTTTACTTCCTTGCTGGAGCGGATGATTTTTCCGTCTTCGTACATGGCAATGGAAAAGCCGCGTTTGAAAGCGGATTCTGGACCAAGAGTTCGGATCATGCTTTGCAAATTTTCCAGTTTGAGAGTTCGATCCAAGAGTTGCCTCTGAACCAGTTGGGTAAGAGAGCGTTGCAATTCCAAAGTCTTCGCCATTCTGCGGTCCAGAATTCTGCGTGGATGAAGATTGTCATGTTTGATAAGGAGCTCACGATAATGTTGCTTGCGAGCAAGGAGAGATGATTCCGCAAGAAGCAGTAACGATTCTCGCAATTGGTCGATGCGTTGGGTCGGCTCGCGCAAGGCGTGGGTGAGAGAGCGGGTAATTCGTTTTCTTGAGTTATTTAGGACTGACTTTAGCTCAGCCGCATCGGGAACAGCGAGTTCCGCAGCGGCACTGGGAGTGGGTGCGCGCAAGTCCGCTACAAAGTCGGCGATGGTAAAATCGATCTCATGTCCGACGGCTGAAATGATAGGAATGTTCGAAGCGGCGATCGCACGGGCAACAACTTCTTCGTTGAATGCCCAGAGATCTTCAAGCGAACCGCCACCACGCCCGACGATAAGTAAATCACAACTCGGATAGTCGTAAGTTTTTGGTTGGTTGAGTTTTTGGATGGCATTGGCGATTTCGTGTTCGACACCCTTGCCTTGAACTCTGACAGGGAAGAGAACGGGCTGCACCCATGGTGCGCGGCGGTTGAGGATATTGAGAATATCTTGGATGGCAGCTCCAGTAGGAGAAGTGACGATTCCTATGGTTCTTGGGAAAACGGGCAGAGCAATTTTCCTGCTTGGATCAAAAAGCCCCTCAGCGAGGAGTTCGCGCTTAAGCGCCTCGAATCTCGCTTGAAGGTCGCCGAGGCCGGAAGTTTCGATTTTTTCAACGATAAGTTGGAGCTGACCGCGGGGCTCATAGATTGTGGCATCAGCAAAAATTTTGACCTTTAGGCCATCTTCAAGGGCTTCGGACCCCTCTTTTCTGCGAGCGTTGAAGATGGCGCATTGGATTTGTGAACCATCGTCTTTGAGAGAGAAATACCAGTGGCCACTGGCTTGCATTTTAAGGTTGGAGACTTCGCCTTCGATCCAGAGTTTACCCACTCCAGATTCGATGGCTCGTTTCATTTTACGAACCAATTGGGTCACGGAAAGAGCTTTGCTTTCCTTTGCCGAGATATCGGAGAATAGATCCACGGGCAAAGCATCCATGAACGAGGCTTATTTGGCGAGTATTCAGTTGGGTATCGATAAAAAATGCGTGACGTTGACATTGTCTCTTACAGTGGACATTTTCCCGCCATGAACACGATGTCCATATTACTCGGAGCGACGTTTGCCCTGCTGCTTGCGGCCGTGGTTTTGTCGTTTCAAAACATGAACCAAGGAGTGAAAAACGCTCCTCCTGAAGAGACGGCTCGGTTACAAAGACAGATCGATCAATTGAAACTCGAACATGATCGGTTCAAACTGGAGAGAGAGATGCAAGAATTTCGGAATCTGCAAAACGGGGGTTCTTCAGCTGGTTCAAATGTCAATCAAATGAAAGCCGAACTTGCGGCCAAAGAAGCTGAAATGGTGGCACTTGCCAAGGAGAAGCAGGATGCTGAAAAAAAAGCTGCGACGTATAGTGCTGAAGCTCAATTAATTGGCCAGAGAGATTTGGAAAAGAGTGATAATGAACTGCGTCGGGCAAGGCTGATTCGAGATGCTCTTTTGATAGGTCGTGTCACAGAATATCTGGATGATCCACAGGTTGGTGGGGTTGTCGTTATTGATGTTATGATGCCTGAGCTAATCAAAGCTGGGGATATTTTAGTAATTCGCCGCAACACTGGGATACTCGGTAGATTGAAAATCACAGAAGTTTCATCCGATGGGGCAATTGGTAGTCCAATGCCTGGATTCGGTCCAGTGGTGCCGGAAGTCGGTGACGAGCTGATCATCGCTCCTCAAATTTAAATCTCACAATTCCATTTTATGAAAAAAACAACGGTAGGTTTGATTTCTTTGGGTTGCGCTAAAAACCTCATCGATTCTGAAGTCATGATCGGTCACCTAGCGGAGGCGGGCATGATGTTGACTCCGGATCCTGAGTTGGCGGATGTGTTGATCGTGAACACGTGTTCGTTCATTGATATGGCGAAACAAGAATCCATCGACGCTATCTTTGGAGCGGTTAATGAGCGCAGCGAAAACCCTGAGCGCGCGAAGCAGAAAATCATTGTCGCGGGTTGCCTTTCCCAGCGTTTCGCCAAAGACCTGCCCGGTATTATGCCTGAGGTGGATGCGTTTATCGGGCTTGATCAGATCACCAAGGTTGCGCCGATTATTGAAAATTTACTCGGGAAGAAAAACGCTCCGATCTTAACCAAAGATGAGGGTCCAGCTGCAACGAACGATCCGCGCGATTACGTGACGTTGAAGCCAAAATACGTTCCCGATTATACGACACCCCGTTTCCGCCTGACGCCAGATCATTACGCTTACGTAAAAATCGCCGAGGGCTGTAATCATACCTGCACATTCTGCATCATTCCGAAAATTCGCGGCACGCATCGTTCCAGAACTCAAGAGTCCGTGGTGCGTGAAGTGGAGGCTTTAGTGAAAAGCGGAGTGAAGGAAATCAATTTAATTTCTCAAGACACAACTTATTTCGGTATGGATCAATGGGAGGGACAACGTCCAAACCCAAGTTCACCGGTTGATTCCAAACGCGGTAATTCGCTTTGCACGTTGTTGCGTGAGATCAACAAGATCGAAGGGGATTTTTGGGTGCGGTTGCTTTATACGCATCCTGCGCATTGGTCGGACGAACTAATTCATACGATAGCTGAGTGCGACAAGGTTGCGAAATATGTTGATATTCCGTTGCAGCATATTTCCGACCGAATGCTCACTGCGATGAAACGAGTGACGAGTGGCGATTACATTCGTGATCTGCTCCGCCGCATGCGCGCGGGTATTCCAGGTTTAGGGATACGCACTACGTTTATCGTCGGTTTTCCTGGTGAGACCGAAGAAGATTTCCAAGAGTTGTTAGAATTTATTGAAGAGTTCCGATTTGAACGCGCGGGTGTATTCCAATACTCGAAGGAAGAGGGCACACGTGCGGTGAAGCTCGATGGCCACCTTCACCACATGACTCGTAAGAGCCGTTGGTCACGCTCGATGAGCTCACTTCAGAAAATCGCTTCCGAGACGAACCAAGCTCAAGTTGGCAAGAAAGTAAGGGTATTGGTTGAACAGAAAGGCGTGGGCCGCACGCAGTGGGATGCGCCGGAAATCGATGGATCAGTGATGGTGGATGAGAAGCTGCCGGTCGGTAGTTTCGCTGAAGTGAAAATTGGAGACTGGCGCGGTTATGATCTTGTAGCGGCGCGCTAAGCTTTAACCTCGCGGGTGAAATTTCCGGTGCGTGTCCTTGAGACCTTTGGTGCTGACATGAGTGTAGATTTGCGTCGTCGCGATATCGGCATGACCAAGGAGCTCTTGGATCACGCGCAAGTCCGCGCCTCCTTCTAACAGATGTGTGGCAAACGAATGCCGGAGAAGATGCGGGTAAACTTTGCTATCGATTCCAGCAAGCTTTGCGCGTCTTTTGACAATCTGGCGAATTCGCTCAGGCGTAAGCGGGCCGCCACGAACACTGAGAAATATTTGCGATGAGCTGTGAGGCTTTACTAACTCGCGACGTTCATTGGAGAGATAATTCGTAATCGCTAACAGCGCGTCTTTCCCGACGCGAACCAACCGAGTTTTTTTCCCTTTTCCAGAAACGCGCAGAAATCCTTCTTCCGTATCCAACCATTCAAGACGGGCTGCGCAAAGTTCGGCCAATCTGAGACCAGAGGAATAGAAGAGCTCTAAAATCGCTTTATCACGTCGACCTAACGGATGTTCCGTGGGAATGCCTTCTAACCAATTTCGGATTTCTCTGGCGGAGAGGGTGGAGGGTAATTTTCGATCTGGCTTGGCGGCTTGTAGAGGTTCGGCAGGATCCATTCCTATGTCGCCCGTTGCTGCGATCCAACGGAAGAAAATTTTCAAATGCACGGTTGCGAGGCGTCGAGATGAGGCCCCCAATCCTTCTGCTTTGCGTTGATTTAAAAATTCCGAAAGTTCATCGGTTCCCATTTCGTTAAGCCCCAGCTTTCGCTGATCCATACAATCGGCGAGACTTTGAAGGGTCTGGCGAACGGAGAGTTGGTATGCTTCAGAAAGCCCGCGCTCAATAGCGAGAAATTTGATAAAATCATCAATCCGGTGCTGCATAGGTTTTGGATATAATAGAATGGATGTCAGAAAGCGATCATCTAACGTAAAAAAAGATTGCCACGGTAGTTAGGAAAGCTAAATTGAAATGTATCTCTATTTTATTGAAATTTTCAATAAAGATCAGGACGCTCAAATTAAACTCATGTCTATCTCAACGCCATCCATTCGTTTTGATTCGAGCGAGAATTAGATAAAATCCAACCATCACTTTTCAATAAGATGCAAACCGTTCAGCCACCACCGCCACCAAGTCGTGCACCCGGCTTGGAACATTCACGATTTACGCCAGGAATGAGTGGTCAAGAGGCGCTTGGAATTATTTTTCGCGTTTGTCGTGAGCGTCGTGTTTCCGATATTCAAATGCGCTCCGAGCGGCCAGTGTATATTCACACGAACAAAGGGATGGAGACGCTCGATTTCCTCGGTATACTCAGCGCAACTCATATGGATAGCATTCTTAAGGAATTGATCCGTAACAGGGAATCCGCATCGCATGGTTTTGGAACCAATGACGCCCTAGAATTGCGAGTGGATGATAAAATCCGAATAGCGATTGATGAGTTCAAACATAAAATGGTTTCGGATTTCTCATGCGAAGGCGTCCCATTCGGCGATAGTGGAGAGCGCTCGGGTCGTCTGCGTATCCAAGCGCATTTGTCTTCATCGGGGCTAGGCGTTACTTGCCGTATTCTCAATGACTACATTCCTACGCTCGATTCATTGGGAATAGATCCAGATACCGCGTCCACTCTCCGCCATGGTGTATTGAAGCGCGCGGGACTGTGTCTGGTGACAGGTCCTACCGGATCTGGGAAATCGACCACTCTTGCTTCGCTGATTGATTGGGTTCGCCAACATCATCCCAAGCACATTGTCACGGTGGAAGATCCGATTGAGTATCAATATCCAGATGATATGGATGATCCCGTCTATCCCGGTCACCGCATCCCATCGCCATCTATCGTCACTCAACAAGAAGTGGGTCGAGATGTATTGAATTATAAGCAAGGTCTGAAAGATGTGCTTCGGAAAGCTCCGCATATCATCTTGCTAGGTGAGATTCGAGATCGTGAGGCCATGGAAACCTGTATGGAAGCGGCCCAAACGGGGCACTTGGTGCTTTCAACCCTGCATACCACAGGCGCAGTTAAGACGATTGGTCGTATCCTTGAGCTTTATCCTCGTGAAAGCCATGCGTCTGTCCTTTCCCGCTTATCTGAGATCCTAATTTTCATCCATTCCCAGGGTTTGCTCAATGGAATTGAGAAAAGAGTGCTGACTTATGAATTCCTGCAGAACAACGATGATGCAGTGGCATCTGCGATTGCCAATTACGACGGCGGCGCCCGATCTCTCGAAGACGTCATCCGCCGCGCCGGAAATATCCAATGGGACGCAAACCTTGAGAGGCTGACGAAAATTGGCTTAATTTCACCAGAGACTTTCGAAGCAGCGAAGATGAACAAAAGTAATGACTGATCTTCATTTGAGAGCTTTTCTTGAGGAAGAAACAGCTTGCACTAAATATATTAATAATTAACAATTTTAATATAGAACTCAGATTAATTCAAAATTTTCAATCAAGATCAAGACTCCAAAAGTGGCTCAATGGCCTATTCCATTTCAGCCCAATTTTCAGAACTTAATTAACCGAAACGTTTGATAGCACTCCAACATCCGACATCTTTAAATGTCCTAAAAAAATATAGTCAAGCCTGCGCCGTACTTCAGAATACAAGTCGGGCAAGCCAAGTAGCATGGTATAAAGATGGGCTGGATCTAGATTTTCAATTTCATATCATCGTGGACGGGGCAGGCGTTCACACCTTTTTCTTTAATCGCTCCGATCATTCTTGGAGTAATGGGGTAACTGTTTCAGAGGAGGTAATAGCTGACCCAGAAAAAACGCTCGCTCTGGGTCGCAACTTGATCAAGCAAGTTCAAGATT
>CAMCYT010000132.1 GCA_945885485.1 Prosthecobacter debontii | reverse complement strand
ATTTTGACAATTGCTGCCCATTAGTATCAATAGCGCCAATGTAATTTTTTTCATATTTTAATTTATAGATTTCATGGTCATGTAGGGACGATGCCACTCGATAGGGCTCAGATTTTTCAAGGAATCTACTCTAGGTGTGTAAGTGTAATAGTTTTTGGCGGCTACTCTAGGCATGAAAAAACCCAATGCCATTTCAGATCCGCTCAGCACTTCTCCCGTGACACCGTAATGAACTACGTTACTGCCTAAATGGGAAATCCTAAGACCATATCCTGCGTAGCGAAGCGTCATTGGATTTGCTCCAGCTGCATTGAAACTTGCTGCCGGTGCACCAGTCGCTGCTGATGCTACTGAAGCCAAGCCACCGCCGAGAGAATGTCCATTTATCACAAAAGCATAACCGTCATCACTTGCAATATTCTTTTGCGTAAATGCTTCACGTATTGCCACAAGATATTGTTTAGATTTAAGTCCTAAGCCCTGAATAAAGTTATCCCTCCAATCACCCATAGTTTGCGTCCCGACCATCGACATAAGTCGAATTCTTCGAGATTCGTTTATAAACACAGCATAATCTAGATTGGACTCATTATAATTTCTAAAGAATATTTTGAATTTCCATCCGTCTGGAAGATTTAATTTTGAAGGATTTACTCCTCCTAGATTTTCCATTGCATGAGCTTCATAACCCGCATTATACAACAATTCGTGTTCTTGATGAGATACCCCACCAATCCCATTCATATTTTCTTTTGAAAAATACGATGCAGTTAAACGTCCTGCCGAATCAATTGCCTCAAATATCATCGAGAATTTTACCGAATTCAAAAAACCATCCTGAAATTTACCTCCCATAGCGTAGTTTCTTGCACCTGCGACGGTAGCTGATCCAATTGTTTTTACTAACGGGCCATAATTGCCAAATTTTTGACCTACATAGCCATCTATAAATCCTGAGACAAAGGCTACGCCTACATCCTTTAAGCTTCCTCCTGCTAACGCGGTATTCATCGCCCCAGCTGTCCCGAGGGCAATAGGATACGGCACTCTCATTACTGTTAAAACAACGGTAAATACGATCGTCCGCCAATTTTCTTTGATGAAACTTCCAATTTTACTAAACACATTGCTGAGAAACGAGAACCCACTCGGATCTGTTGCGTTTAGGGGGTTGTTTAGGCAGTAGCTGTAGCGGTTGAAGTTTTGGCTGTATTCGGGGATTTGGACGACGGGGTCAGGCGAGAGGAATCTCCCGAGTTCGGGATCAAAGATGCGGCCGTTCATGTGGATGAGGCCGGAGTCGTCTAACTGTTCGTGGCCGGTGTAGCCACGGTCGTAGTCTTTTGAGCTGGTGCGGAATGGATCGGCATCGCTGGCGCGGTAGCTGATTTGGGTAGCGGCATCGCGGCGTTCGCCCCATGCGTCGAAGGATTGGCTTTCGATGGTTTGGTTAGCGAAGGTTGTACCGTTCCAGATGCCGACGACTAATGCATCGGTGGAGCCGAGGTGGTCTGCGATGACGTTGGTGATTTTGGTTCCGGGACTTGAGCCACCGAGGACGCGGGTATAGATCATACCTCCGCCGAGAGAATGCCTGTGAACGGATTTGATCAGAACGGAGCTGGCTGTTCCGTTGGCCTTGGTGGTGTGATTCTCACGCTCGTAGGAGCCGAGGTAGAGGGTGGTTTCGATTTCACGGGAATCGTTGCCTGAAATGCGTTCCTTGACCTGGCGAGCGCGGCTTCCACCGGCATCGAAATCAAAAATACTGATCACCGTGCTCGCGCTGGCGTGGACGATGATTCCGGAAAAATCCTTCAATTCAGGAACGCCGTGGTATTCGAGGCTTTGGAGCTGGCCGAAGGATGTCCAGGTGTAGGTCCGCTTGCCATCTGAGGTGACGTAACCGGCGGCATCGTAAGAGTAAGTGCGGTTGAAACCTTTCACCGTTGCCGATGTAACGGCGTGGAGGCGGGTTGGGCTGGCGTATGTTAGAGTGGCGGAGCTGCCTTTGGTGAGCAAGTTGCCTTTGATATCATAAGAGTAATTTTGCGGCGGTGGGATGCTGGTGATCGACGCTCCTGGATGGGCGACGACGGAAGATGATGTGAGGCGGTTGAGTGTATCATAGCCGAACGTTTCACTGCGTTTTGCGACGAGATCGTTGCGGGTGTTTAAATTTCCCAAATTATCCCAAGTGTAAGTTTTGTTTTGGATGGAGCTACCATTGCGTGAAGCAGAAAGCGCAAGCACATCGCCTTTGGCGGGATCGTAGGAGGCGCTGATGTTGACGCCTTGTGCGAGCTGTTGAGTGAGCGTGCGCCCTTTGCTGTCATAGGTTCCCGCCTGCCATAGAACCGTGCCGGCACCTTCGTATGTGCCGGGTGCGAGTTTTTGCCGCAGAGGGAAAGAGTAATCCTCATCATACTCATTCATCACGGTCAGACCTCCGGCATCGGTCGATGAAGTGACGCGCCCCAGCGCATCGTAAGTGCTGGAAGTGGTAAACGTTTCACCGAACTGGGTTTTGGATGTGGTGAGGGGTCGGCCTAAAGAATCGTAGGTAAACGTTTCCTGATAACCACTCGCCGCACCGGAGCCGGTGATTTGAATGACTTTTCCGCGCATGACGCCAGAAGCTCCGCTGTAGAGAGTGCTGTAGGCGCCTTCGGGTTGCGTGATTGTTAGAGGTCGGCCCAGGACATCATAGGTGAATGATGAGACTTGGCCTTTTGCGTTGGTGGAGGAAAGGACTTCGCCAAAAGCGTTATAGACTGAGGATGAGGTGCCAGAGTTAGTTTCGGAAACCGAAATTTTATTTCCAAACGTATCCCAGGTGTTGGTGAGCAGGGTATTGCCACCGACGGAGACGGAGACGAGTCGGCCTTCGACCTCGTGGTTGAAAAGAGTGGTTTGGCCGGAGGGGTCTTTGGACTGAACGAGTCTGCCGTGTTGATCTTCCCAACGTTCCAGAGTCTGACCCGCGACGTTGATGGATTTTGAGTAGGTGGTGGGTTGTCCACCGAGCATGCAGGAACCTTGTTCGACGACGGCATCGCTGAGGTTACCGGGTCGTGTGGTGAGGATGATACGACTGAGCAGATCATATTGAATGGTCGTGTAGTTTGGAGTTTCTCCAGCAGCAAACGAATCTGAAACCGATGATTTGCGGCCTTGGCTGTCGTAACGGGTGACGCTGTAAACTTTGCCGTAACGCGAGGAGCCTCCGGCTGTGCCATTTTTGAGTATGGTGGTTTCCGTGACTAGCTCTCGGCCGAGCGCATCCAGGTAGACTTTGCCTATGGGTAAACCGGAGGATTGTTTCGCACGGAAATAAGCGATGTTGTGGGTGGAGTTGTGCGGCCAGACCGAATTCGGGACTGAGAAGTTGGCAGCATAGCCCGTGACCTCAGCGGTCTCGGTGGAATCGGGATGAGTGGTTTTGATAAGAGTCCCGAATGGATCATAAGCGAAACTTGTTGTTAGGCCATTGATACCTGTTGTGGAAAGAACGAGGGCTTTGTCGGAATCGTAGTTATAGGTTGCGGTGTAGCCGAGTTGGTTCGTTTCCGAGATGACGAACCTGCCTCTGGAATCATAGGTTGTGGAGGACGAACGTGTTAGTCCTGAGCCTGCAACTGTCGTTGATACCACGTTGCCGTAGGCGTCATGCGTGTAGGATTTCGTGACTGAGAGCGGATGGCCAGGCTCGACGGTTTCAGATTTCAGAATGCCGGTTCCGGTATCGTAGGTGAATGCGGAATTTTTCTGGCTGGCTGTGAGTCCCGGCTTGGTCTTGGTGACACTTGCAGAAGACAATCTTCCCAAGTGCCATTTCGTGGAAGTGATGTTGTGGTTGTAGACACTATTGGTGGTTACTGAAGAACCATCTAGCGAGGTCACGCTCGAGGCTTTCACAAATCCATAGGCATCGAAATCTGCTAGATTTTGGGAGGTGACCGTCTCGCCTTTGAGGGTTCCGTCGAGATCAAAGATTTGATTCACGGAGGTGGTTTGAACTGGACGACGGATGGTGCCGCCCACTCCGACCTGACTTGGCATTTCCGCGTAATTGGCTAACTGGATGGATAGATTTTTCCGACCGGCCGCAAATGCCGGGCATCCTGAGTGGTTAGGAGGCATGAGGGCGATGTCTGCTGCGGTCAGATTGACGCTGGTTTGGGTGAGAACCGGACTTCCTGCGAAAGGAAACTGACGATGACTATCGGTGCGGGTGAGCTGACCGTTGGTTTCATCAAGAGCCTCAACCCAACCGAAGCCGAGAGATGCTTCATTGGTTTTGTCATAACGAAGATCACCGTAGCGCTGAGATTTCCAGTTGCGTCCGCCCAGACCGTTGGGCTCTGAGTAGCGAGAAACCACCAGGCGAGAATCGATCATGCTTGCATGGCCGACTGGAAGAGCTCCGGTGAATTTTTCGTAGACTCTTGCTCCGAAACCCGTGGTTGGGGTTGGATCGTTGAGGCGGTGATACTCGACCTGAAGTTCTGATCCGAAGCCATCGGTTATGGCGGTGATGATTTCTGGTTTGGCTTGGTTGAGATAAAGCTCAGGCTGCTGGCCATCGAGAATTTTGCCTACGATGTCTGGAAACCCATCCCCGTTGATGTCGGCCAGAATGGAGGCTTCTTGTTGGGTGCTTTTCTTTCCTAAACGAATACCAGTAGGCAAACCCCATGACGCGTCCTGCATCCAGCCGCTGCCTGTGTTGATGAAACCACCATTGTTCGTGCCGCCAAAAGGATCCGCAGAAGTGGCAGTCCGATTAGCATTCGGTCCAACCATTTTGGTGCCATCTCGTGAAAAGAGAATATCGACAAGGCCATCGCCATTGATATCCGCAAAACGATGAGGATTTTGATCTTCTCTAACGTTTTCCGTCACAAGAGAAACCGGCAGAGTGTAACCGGAGCCGTAAGCAGAGGCATCGCGTAGCCAACGAGAAGAAGTCGCAGCAGTATCGCGGCCAGTGTTGAACCATGAGGAGTGGGTACGGATCTGATAATATATAACCGGAGAAGACGCATATACCCCAATCATTGAGTATGCACGATTGATGTCTACAAGTCCATCACCATTCAAATCTAAAAATACCGTGCCTTTTTGCCCCTGCTCAGTAGGAAGCGGCGCGTTACCATCTAAAGGCAATGGATTATCGCCCATATAAGGACCGTAGTAGTCGTATGCAGTATAGTTAGGCTTGGTAGGTATACGAAGATTTTCAAGAGGCAACCATAAAGCAGGACGATCAGTTGTTACATTATTCGAAGTAGAAAGTGCCCATGGGGATTTAAGTAATCGAACTGCTTGGGAGTAAAACATAAAAGCTTGGCGATAAGGATCTGTCGTCATGCAACCAAGCATATCCTGAAATCCATCGCCGTTGATATCGACGATGGCATTACCGTTGTCTTTGATGATCGTTCCGTCTGAAGTACCGAGAGACAGCGGTGGGGCGATGAGATCATTTTTTACCCAACCTTGGCCAAGATGAACTTTGTTAAGATAAACGGTCGAAGCATTTTCCGGGAGGATTTTATAAGTAGCGGGAAGAGTTAACGCGGAATTAGGAGCCGCAAGCCATCCGACATTGCTGGTGCAAATGAGCAGATCAAGATAGCCATCGCGGTCAAAGTCGATGAGCTGCTTGTTAACCAAATGTTTTTGCCCACCGTAACTACCTGTAGAACTATTATTGCGAGACTCAAAGGGGAGGTTATAAGCCGTATGAGGTCCCCATGAACCATTCACAAAACGTTTAAAATGATAAGATTGAATCGAAGTGGAAGTAGCATTGGATCCACTTCGAAGGTCAGTGCACAAAAGATCCATTTTACCATCCGAATCGATATCGCAAGGGATCGCGACAAGGTCATGTCGATTCGCCCAAAGGTTACCAGAATCTGACAACGGCGCATCGGAAGATGGCGACAAGCTGGTGTTCAGACGAAAGCCCGCACCCGTGTTTTCATAAACTCCGCCAATCAGGCTACGGTTGGAAGCAGCTAGAATCCCACCTGATCCGCCATAACTGCTGATACGAAGATCGACAATATCCATAAGGCCATCCGAGTTCACATCCATGAGACGATTTCCCCGGGAGGTAGTACCGAGGGTGAACCTAGGAATATCAAAAGTTGCAGGAAACGTAATCGCCGAGATACTTCCCACGTCAAGCTGAGCCGCGGTGCCGACTCTGATATTCCGAAACTCTGAGTAACCGACTCCCTTAGCCTCATTTTCATAATGGTTGATGAAGGCGAGATTGTCAAAAGTAGCGTTGGTGAAATTAAGTGCAGCATTTGCATTTCCCTGGAATGAAACCCTAAAGGTCTGCCACTGGCCTTCTGCCGCAGTATAAACGACTTCACGTTTTGGGCTAAAGGCTTTGGAGGCTGCGGCTGTTGATCGCTTGATGCGCATGGAAAACTCTCCGGATTTATCCCAGGTTGTGTTGCCATCTGGAATCAGGTAGGCACCCAGATCGAGCTTCTCGGCGCGGAATTCAAACTGAATAAAAGTTCCCGTGGTGACGTTGATATTTCCAGGCACAATGTGGGAGCGCGCGGCATCCCCATCGAGACGAATGGAGTTGCCGTTGGTCGTAACGACGGAGTTTATTCCAGCGGTATTCGCATCAAAACTCGTGCCGCTATATCGCGGGAGAGTTGAGCTGGCTGCGTTGAATTTTGCCCACTTTGCCTCGTTCGCTTTTAGCCCGCCCCATGTAAACACCGTGGGATTAACCGTAGCGCCACCGGGATGCTGCCTCATGACTGCTTTCAACAACGAGCGTGTGGTCTGCACGCTGGAATCGTATTGTAGCAA
>CAMCYT010000131.1 GCA_945885485.1 Prosthecobacter debontii | reverse complement strand
TGGGCAAATTGATATGTTCGAGTTTATGTTGCAGCAAGTGATCCGCAGGCATGTGGAAATTGGTTTGGGCTTGGTCCCCGTTCCAAAAATTAAATTCCGGAAGCTTGAGGAAATCGAAGCCGAGGTGATGAATGTTTTATCAGCCTTTGGAAAAATATCAGGTGGGGATGCGGTGTTAGGAAAAGCGTTTCAAGAATATCGTGAGCACACGAGTCGTGAGCCATATCAGACTGAGGTTGGACTGGGTCACGTTGCGGAAGCATTGGCTCATATGAATGCTTCAACGCCTCTGGTAAAACAACAGATATTGAGGCTTTGTTCCTTAGTGGTGATCGATGATGGCAACGTGAACGACGCTGAAATGGAATTGTTGAGAGCTACCGCAGAGGCTATTGGGGCGCCGATTCCTCAGATGGTTCGGATGGTGGCTTGATGAATCAGTTTTTGAAAAGCGTAGTCAGCGCTTGCGTTTAGGAGCTTTCATTGGAAACTTCCCGTCGTGGAAGGAATTAGCAAGCCATGGTGGCGATACATTTATCAGCAGGGATTTGATGCCCCGCTGGTCGCGATGTTGTGGCTATTTATTTTCGCGAAGACATGGAGGGTGAACTACCATCCATGGCAAGCTTATGTTGCGCTGGGTTTGATGGTGTGGGCTTTAAGAATCACAGTTAAACTTTTGAGTAGTGCATTGATGACAGATTCAAAAGACCCGCTTCAAGAAGTGCGCAAGTGTCTGACAAGATTGACTGCCGGCGCTGGGGTGGTTTCGCTATTGTTAATCATCATTTATTTACCGACAGAAATTTATCTAAGACTGCTTATTTTAGGGGTATTAGTGATCGCTTATTTTGCGATTACTAATTTCTCCACGGAACCAGAGGGACAAATATCTTATCCCAAGCATGTATTAGCGGGATTATCTTTCTCTTTTGGAATTTCGATAATGGCGCATGTCTACTTGCCATCATTGGCACTCGGAGAACTTTTTTCGTCGAGAGAGTTCATTTGTTTCGGTGTGCTTTGTATAATCACCTCGGCGGCGGTGGAGCATTGGATGCGAGCCAAAGAAAATAGGCAAAGTCGTTACTCGGATGAATGGCAAATTTCGTTACCACTGACTTTGTTGGGGGCTTTTGCCTTGGTTTTTGCCGTTCAGGCAGAGTCCCAGACGACTCGCCCTTTTTTCTATTGTATTTTGACTGCTGCTGCTTTGCTTCAGGTTTTGAACCGCACGTTTTATCGCTTTCAAACCCAAGATATTAAAATTCTGACAAGTATGTGTTTTTTAGCTCCGGGTCTGATTTTTCAAGCTTACCACATGAGTAACTAAAATCCCATTCTTGAGGTAATTGGTCGGTTGACACCAAAGCATCTCTGGCTATTCTGCCGCCCCGCGCCAGAGACATCTGGAACTCTCTGTTTCTGTGTTATCACGGTGCGCCATCCAACCCGATAATAATAACACGATGCCAACTAAGAAGAAGACCGTAGCTAAGAAACCAGCAGCGAAGAAATCCGCTGCAAAGAAATCCTCCGTTAAAGAAACCAAGTATGTTTATACTTGGGGCGCAGGTAAAGCCGATGGACACGGCAAAATGAAAGAACTCCTCGGAGGTAAAGGTGCAAACCTTGCCGAAATGACCATCATCGGTCTTCCGGTTCCTGCAGGTTTCACCATCACCACAGAAGTCTGCACTTACTACTACGATCACAAGAAAACTTATCCGAAAGTTCTGCGTTCGCAAATGGAAGCAGGCGTCGCCAACATGGAAAAAATCATGGGCTACAAATTTGGCGACGATAAAGGATTTCCACTCCTTCTCGCAGTTCGCTCCGGTGCCCGTGACTCGATGCCTGGTATGATGGACACCGTTCTCAACCTCGGTCTTAATGACAAAACCGTCGAGGCACTTTCCAAAGCCACCAAGAACGAGCGTTTCGCATGGGACTGCTATCGTCGTTTCATTCAAATGTATGGCGACGTCGTTCTCGGCGTACAGAAACTTCCAACCGAAGATCACGAGCCGTTTGAACACGCGATTGAATCTTTCAAGCACGCAAAATACAAAAAGGATATCGTTGATTCCGAGCTCACCGCTCAGGACAACAAAGACATGGTAGCGATCTTCAAGAAGCTCGTTCTTGATCGCACCGGTAAAGGTTTCCCAGAAGATCCATGGGAGCAGCTCGAAGGAGCAGCTGGCGCCGTGTTCAGCTCATGGATGAATGACCGCGCGATCGTTTATCGCCGTAAATATGGTATCCCTGCAGCATGGGGTACAGCCGTTAACGTTCAGGCCATGGTCTTCGGTAACACAGGTTCCAACTCTGGTTCCGGCGTTGCTTTCACACGTAACCCTGCGAACGGTGAAAACGTTCTTTACGGTGAGTTCCTCGTCAACGCTCAGGGCGAAGACGTGGTTGCTGGTGTTCGCACTCCAGACGCAGTTGCAGGAATGGCTAAAGCACTTCCAGCTGCATTCAAGGAACTGATGAAAGTTCGTAAGATCCTTGAAACCCATTTCAAAGATGTTCAGGACGTCGAGTTTACCATCCAAGAAGGGAAACTTTTCATGCTTCAAACACGTAACGGCAAACGCACCGCCGCTGCCGCTCTGAAGTTTGCTGCAGACATGGTGAAAGAAAAACTCATCGATTGGAAAACCGCAGTCATGCGCAACCCTGCTGATCAGCTTGACGCACTCCTCGCACCTGTTTTCGACATTGCTGAGACCAAGAAGGCGACCATCATTGCCAAAGGCCTCCCAGCAGGTCCTGGTGCTGCTTCTGGGAAAATCTACCTCAATGCAGATCGCGCTGAGGCAGCTTCGCATCGCGGTGAAAAAGTTCTCCTCGTTCGCGTTGAGACCTCTCCGGAAGACCTTCGCGGCATGATCGCTGCGGAAGGTATTCTTACCTCACGTGGCGGTGTTTCCTCCCACGCAGCTCTTGTTGCTCGCCAGATGGGTAAAGTCTGCGTCTGCGGTGCTTCCGGTGTCGAAGTAGACTACGACAAGAAAACCGTCAAAGCAGGTGGCAAAACCTTCAAAGAAGGTGACTACCTCTCCATCGACGGAACCGCTGGAACCGTTTACGGCGGCGAACTCGCTACCGAGCCTTCCGAAATCATCACTGGCCTGATCTTCAATAAGAAGTCCTCACAAATCACCGAGAAATACAAAAACTTCGTGAAACTGATGGACTGGTGTTCACAGGCAACTCGCATGGGTGTTCGCACCAACGCAGATACTCCTGAGCAAGTTAAGAACGCAGTTGCGTTCGGTGCAGAAGGCATCGGACTCACTCGTACTGAGCACATGTTCTTCGAAGGTGATCGTATCGACTCAATGCGCGAAATGATTCTCGCAACTAACGAAGTGAACCGTAAGAAAGCACTTAAGAAACTCCTTCCTCATCAGCGCAAAGACTTCTTCGGAATCTTCAAAGCACTCGAAGGTAAACCCGCGACCATTCGTCTTCTTGATCCACCACTTCACGAGTTCCTCCCTCACAGCAAAGAACAGCAGCTTGATCTTGCGAAAAAGCTTGGCGTAAAAGTGGAAGAAATCATGCAGCGCGTGCACGATCTCCATGAGTTCAACCCTATGCTCGGTCACCGTGGTTGCCGTCTTGCGATTTCCTATCCGGAAATTGCTGAGATGCAGGCGCAGGCAATCTTCGAGGCCGCTGCTATGTGCGTGGAAAAAGGAATTGCTGTTCAGCCAGAAGTCATGGTTCCACTTGTTGGTTACGCCCGTGAGCTCGAGCTTCAGGTTGAAATCATCCACCGCGTTGCGGCTGAAGTTAAAGCTGCTAAAGGTGTTAAATTTGACTACCTCGTCGGCACCATGATCGAAGTCCCACGTGGTTGTGTCACCGCAGATGAAATCGCCAAACATGCGCAGTTCTTCTCCTTCGGCACGAACGACCTCACCCAGACCGCACTCGGCGTCAGCCGCGACGACATGGGCTCGTTCCTCAACAGCTATCAGGAAAACGACATTTATCCGAAAAACCCATTCGCATCGCTCGACACCACCGGTGTTGGCCAGTTGATGGAAATCGCTGTCGCCAAAGGCCGCTCCACCAAACCGAAAATCAAACTCGGTATTTGCGGTGAGCACGGCGGTGATCCGGATTCTGTGAGTTTCTGCCACAAGCTCGGTCTCGCCTACGTTTCCTGCTCGCCTTACCGCGTGCCGGTTGCCCGCCTTGCAGCGGCACAGGCAGCGATTCTAGATGGCTCCAGTCCAAAGCAGCCAGCTGCAACAGCGAAAAAGAAAGCAGCTAAGAAGCCTGCTAAGAAGCCCGCTAAGAAAAAATAATTTAGCCGACGTTTCAGAAACGTTGAACTAAGAACATCTCAAGCCGCCTCGGGTTTCTTCCGGGGCGGCTTGCTTTTTTAAGAGACCTGAACATTATCCGCGCCGTGCATCGCCAATCGCTACTTGATCAAATTTCCGAATACGCACTTCGTCATCCCGACGAGGCGGATGTAATACGTGATTTCAGCGAGTTCGTGAAATCCGAACCGCGTTGTTTTGAGCGATCTTTGGAGAAGGGACATATCACCGGTTCTGCGTGGGTGGTGAATGCCGATGGCGACGAAGTGTTGCTCACGCATCATCGCAAGTTGGATCGCTGGCTCCAGTTGGGTGGCCATGCCGATGGTGAAAGCGATATTCTAACAGTGGCAATGAAAGAGGCGGAAGAAGAATCCGGTCTGGCCGAATTTTCGCCAGTTGGCGAAGGCATATTCGATATCGATATCCATCTCATTCCCGAGCGCAAAGGCGAGCCGGCGCACTTACATTACGATGTGCGTTACGTTCTGCGTGCGAATGGTGAGACGGATTACATCGTAAGCGATGAATCGCACGATCTGCGTTGGGTGAAACCGGATGAAGTAAAAACTCTTACCACTGAATCATCCATGATGCGCATGGTCGCGAAGTGGAATGCACTGTTATCGTTGAATTGTAGAGATAGACAACTTATATAGAATCTTATCATTTATGCATTGGTTGATTAAATCTGAGCCGGATGTTTTTTCGATTGAGGATCTGCAAAACGTGAAGCAGGAGCCTTGGACCGGGGTGCGGAATTATCAGGCGCGCAATTTTATGTGGCGTGAGATGCAACCGGGCGAATTGGCGATTTTTTATCATTCCAATGCCAAGCCATCGGGAGCAGCTGGGGTGGCGAAAGTGGTTTCCGAGCCTTATCCAGACCCGACACAGTTTGATCCGAAGAGTGAGTATTTTGACTCGAAGGCTACTGAAGACAAGCCGCGCTGGTGGTTGGTGGATTTCCAGTATGTAGCTACTTTCAAAGAACTGATTCCGTTAGAAGCTTTGAAAGCTGATCCGGGGCTTGCTGAAATGATGATTTGTCAGAAGGGCACGAGGTTATCGATCAACCCAGTGGACAAGAAACATTTCAGCCGAGTGATGAAGATCGGGAAAGTGAAAATCTAAAAAGGTAGCGTCAATACGCCGTGTTGACCGTGAATGAAGAGGGGGTGTTGAAGGGATGTGCCGCGCTCGTTAGATTGATCCTGCGCTGATATTTTTGATTTGGGTCGCCAGCGGCGTGGCGACCCTACCGTTATGGAATCGAGAATGAAGATCGCGAAGGCGAAACTCAAAAAGGTAGGGTCAACACGCCGTGTTGACCGTGATTTAAGAGGATGGCTGTTGAAGGGATTGCTCACTCCCGTTAGATTGATCCGGCGTGGATATTTTTGAATTGGGTCGCCAGCGGCGTGGCGACCCTACCTAAATAGGATGCAGATCGGACTTGGAGTTTCGATGGTGGATTTAGGTTTACCGAGTAAGCCGGTTTCTAGATTCAGGCTGAGAATCGATAGGGTATTTGAATTTTGGTGACCGCAGAGAAGCCATTTGCCAGACGGGTCGATGGCAAAGTGGCGTGGGGTTTTTCCTCCACATGGAGCGTGTTGGAGGAAGGTGAGTTTGCCGGTTTTAGGATAGCGTTGGTAAATAACGATGGAGTTGTGACCGCGATTGGAGCCGTAGACGAAATTACCGTTTGGATGGACTTCGATTTCAGCGGTGGTGTTAGCTTCTTTGAAATCTGCCGGCAGGGTGGAGATAGTCTGGATGTCGGTGAGGCTGCCGGATTTCGGATCGTATGCAGCGACCGTGACGGTATTAGTGAGTTCGTTGATGATGTATGCGTGTTTTTCGTCAGGCGAAAAATCCATGTGGCGAGGACCTGAACCAGGAGGGGCTTTGAGGGCGGCTGGATTGTGGGGGGCGATTTCCGATGATTCGGGATTGAATTTGTAAATCAGGGTTTCATCGGTTCCGAGATCTGGGGCAAACAGCAAGTTGTTGGCTTTGTTGAAATAGACGCCATGGGTGTGGGCGGCTTTTTGGCGTTCTGGGTGTGGGCCAGATCCTTGGATTTTGAAGTTGGAAACGATGTTTCCGATTTTGCCATCGGCATCCACACGCAGGGTTGCGATAGAGCCGCCGCCGTAGTTTGCGACAGCGAGGGTGGTTCCTGTTAAATCGATGACTAGGTGACAAGGGCCAATGCCGCCGGAATCGGCCTCGTTGATGAATTTTAATGAATGATCATCCGCTATGCTGAAAGCCGCGACCTTGTTGCCTCCGCCGATCGAATAGAGGATAGGCTTTTTGGGATGAAGTGCAAGGAAGCTGGGTTTCTCGTATTTCGCTGCGAGAGTTGGTTGGGTGATGGTTCCGGTGGTAGAGTCGAAATTTGCCAGATAGATGCCATCGGCCGAAGTTCCGAGATAAACGGGATGGTTCTCGGCAAGAACTGGAAGGACGCTGAGAGCGATGGGGAGGAGGATGTTTCTCATGA